>JAQVSV010000018.1 GCA_028700325.1 Elusimicrobiaceae bacterium
GCATAATTCCGCCACAGAACGCCCTTTTAACCCCTGCAGCACAATTTCGGCTTTCTGCTTAGTGTCCCATTTCCGTTTTACCATGACTGTTCTCCCAGTTTTCAGCCATAGTCTACTATTTCACGCCGCAACTCTTACAGGGGTTCAGTATACTGTATATCATGCCTTTGGATATCAGCTTGCTGCGCAGCGGGGCGACATCGGAAACATCTTTGCCCAGCTATGCTTGCCCCAGGATTTAAAAGCAGCAATCCATCGGACACTTTTCTCTTTCGTTTTTATCTTGCTTATCGCATAAACCAGTGTCAATAATTCTTGCCCTGCCACGGTATTCGGACTACTGGTTAATAACTCTTTTTCCCAAAAGTACGGCAATAGCCAATACGGCGCAAGGCTTCGGTTCCTGGGCCGGACTCTTGTTTTCGGACTTGCAATAGCGAATTGCCGGGAGTGGGTAAATCGCGGATTTTTGATAAACTGGACTTATGTCTGAACTTGTATTTGAAATAGTCGTTATAGTATTAATGCTGGGCGTAAACGCGGTGTTTGCGGCATATGAAATAGCAGTAGCCTCCATTTCCCGTCACAAGCTGGAGACGCTGAGCAGGAGCGGCACTCCGGGAGCCGCAGCTTCCGTGTTCATGAAAGAGCACATGGAAGGCAGTCTGGCTTTGGTGCAGCTGGCAATTACTCTGGCCGGTACAATAGCTGCGGCTACGGGCGGAACGGGCGTGGGCGAATATCTGGTTCCCTATCTTGAGAACGAGTTCGCATTCAGCAATGCGACGTCTGAAATAATCGGCATCGTCTTGTTTGTCCTGCCGTTAAGCGTATTTACAATTATATTTTCAGAGTTGGTGCCTAAAATGTTCGCAATAGAAAACAATGAGGCAATAACACTGGCGCTGTCTCCGGCAATGAGGTTGTTATATGGAATTTGCTATCCGCTGATAAGGGTTTTTGAAAAGGCGGTCCGGGTAATGGTGACGGCCTCACGCAAAGTGTTCCGCATACCCGCCGCCGGAAGCGAGGAAGATGGTCTCGCTGAACTATGGGCCGCCACAGCGCATGCCCGCTCACGCAATATAATTAGCGCCTTTGAGGAAAAGATGGCTAATTCGGCGGTCTTGTTCTCGCGCAAAACGGTAGCGGACGTCATGGTGCCGGCAAAAACAATCTCCTGCATCGTGGCCGATGCCAGTCTTTCAGACGCGCTAATCCGGGCGCACATGGACATGCATACCCGTTTTCCTGTAGTCGGAAAAGATGGGAATATGGACACTGTCTTGGGCTACCTGAATTTTAAGGATATTGTGACCGCCTTGAAAATAAATCCGGCAAACCCCACGGTCAGGGGAATAACCCGCCCGATAAAAAGGATTGCGGCTGATATGCCAATTTCCAGGGCCTTGCAGGAGATGATGGCCGAAAACGCGCATATGGCGATAGTTCTTGAAGGCACGGCGGTGAAAGGGATTGTGACGCTGGAAGATATTATTGAGATGCTGGTCGGAAAAATAACCGATGAATATGACGGGCTGCCGGTCTATATTCATAATTCCGGCTCAAGCCTGATTGTCGGCGGAGGCACTATGCTTTCCGACCTGTATAAAGTATTGAATCTGAACTTGGAGTTACCCGACACGACCTTATCCAACTGGGCAAGGGAAAGGCTGGGAAAGCCGATGCGCGGAGGCGATATCGTCAGGGCTTCCGAGATAGAGGTGTGGATACGCAAAACCAGAAGGCAGCAGTTGCTGGAAGCGATTGTCATGCGCCGGAAAAATTAAATTTGCCATAAAAACCGGGCCAGCCCAGCCCCGCACCAGAGGTCTTCCTTATTTCGGCTGTCCCAATAAATAAGGTAGGGAATCCTGAGTTGCTGGTAAAATGGTTTCACCAGGAAAACAATGTACCGCCGAAGGATTCCCTGACGGCACATTATAACACGTTGTTTTCCGGCGTTCTTTCGCAAATGCCCGGACATCAATTTGAAACCCTTGCCGTAACTTACAAAGCCGACGTTATATATAAGGAACTGTCCACCTGGAACCAGTTCACTGGCCCGCTTTACGCGCAAGCCGCCAAACAAGACAGCCGCCGCGATATGGAAAACAGCCTTTGCGCCCTTAGCGGCAAGCTCTGGCACCTCGGTCTGCCGGATAAAATCCGCACCGGATGACAGGGGCGGGATTAATGGAGAATGCTGATGGATTTGCTGAATTTGAACGAAAGGCGGCTGGCAAAAGCAGGGACGAACCTTCAGGGCAGCTTCTGCTGCCGTCTGAAACTTTCCCGGGACAGCCGTGTATTATAAGGCCTGGTGCCGATATGGGCCGTTCATACCTTGAAACAGTGGACGGAATTGGCTATGCTACTGGCATGGATGGAGAATAAATTCTGCGCATGATGAGGATAACGAAAATGAAAAAACTGTTGCTCGTATTAGGTGTACTGTTAATGACTCCGACGTACTGCGCGGCGGAATGTCTTGAAGACTGCCGTAAGGAGTTCAAAAGAAATATGTGGATCCTGTCGGATCCTGGTATTTCAGTGGAAACATATATGAAGGGAATGGCCGTATTCAAAAAAGCTTATGAACAATGCAAACAGACCTGCAATAATAACCTGTCCTACTCGTGCCCGTCTGCTTCGCCCACTCAAATTCTTTTGAAAAAGGCCGTCATTCTTTCAGAAAAATCCGACGCATGGCTCATGGCGAAAATAGCTGAAGTTTCCGTGCTTAAACCCAGTGAGGAGCAGGAGGCCCTTGTTACAAAAAGGGCTGCGGAACTTGATGCGGCATTTTTTGATATTACTTCGGCTGTCAACTGCCACCACACCGAAAAGTCTGAAGATATACTTTCGGATGTGAAAATGGTGCGGATAGGAGTGGGCCATTTGTCGTCGGTGCTCAGCCTGAATGCTGCTGTTGCGGCCTGCACGAATACCCCATACAACCCTGCTACCGATTCCGACATACAAAGGAGCATCCGCGTCTTCCATGAGTCTTTGGGAATGCTGCAGAGAACGATAGCCAAATAAACAGAAAATGTTTTGCCGGACAGGCTCCAGCGGGTCTGGAGCCTGTCCGTTTATTAGTGCCGGGTTAGAAGTATATGTGCGCGGCTGCGCTGCCGGTAAGCGCCATGATTGTTTTTGTGGAAACGCCCGAGCCGTTATCGTAGCGCTGAAAAGCGAACGGGATGACTTTGAAATCAAAACCGAAATGGTTTTTGATCAGAACTTCCCCGCCGACAAACGGATTCATTCCATAAAATTTGTCGGTCACTCCGTCATTGCGTCCGGGCGAAAACAGAAACAGCGCTCCGGCCTGAAGCATGATGCCGGGATAAATTTCATGGTTCCACAATCCGTCCAGCATAAGGTCGTAACCGTCGGAAATCCCGGTGTTGTCGGTTTCAATATAGGCGTATTGCCCTCCCCATTGCGAAGCCGCTGGCAACGAAATACCGCACGTCAAAAGAATCGCTTCTGATACCCAAACCAGTCTTTCCTGCCAGATCAACGGCGAACGCCGGGCCGGACGGTGCCGCGGCGGCCAACACAGTTGCCAATTTGCGCAATATCCCCCTTGCTGATGATTTCGGTTTGCACTGATCCGGGATTAGGGCATCTAACAAAGCGGTCTGCGCGTATTCTTTAAACTTATCTCAATTCGGTTAAAGAACCGGGCCGCGAATCCGGGTGCGTTGTGTTGGCTTGCGGGTTTTTGCCGCCACGCAACAGAAATTCTGGCACCACGGTTTGCGGGGGGGGAAATTGCTATAATTTGCAAATATGAAACGCATGAATTATCCGTCGGTTAAGCAGGCCGGCCTGTTTGCGGGGCTGGTTTTATGCTGTTCGTTTCTTTCGGGCGAGGCGGCGGAACGGCCCGGAAGAATTTTGGGGCAGGACCTGATGAAAACACTTTCCGCGCCGGCGTGCTTTGACTCGCGTGACTGGCTTGCGGCCGGGCTTGTGGCTGGCGGCGCGGTTACCCTTTATTCGCTGGACGGCGAAATCCGGGATACGGTTCAGCGCAACCGCGGCGGCACGACCAATGCTGTCGAAAATATCTTCAAATCATTCGGGCGCGTGGAAACCGCGCTGCCGGCATTCGCGCTGACTTATGCCGGAGCGGCGTATTTCGGGAACGGCAAACTGAAAGAAGCCGCGGGCATGTCGCTGGAGAGCTTTATCATCGCCGGTTTTATATTCCAGAGCGTCAAATACCTGACTCATCGCGACAGGCCTTGCGAAAACACCTCGCCCTATAAATGGCACGGCCCGGGCATATATGATCAATACCAGTCGTTTCCCTCGGGAGACGCCGCCACCGCGTTCGCCCTGCTTACGCCCGTAGCTCATGTGTATAAGGATACGCCGCTGGTTGCGCCGCTGGCTTATTCCGCCGCCGCTTTTGCGTCGCTCGGGCGGCTGAACCACAACGACCACTGGGCGTCCGATGTATTTGTCGGCGCGGCGCTCGGGTTTTTCACCGCGAAAGCGGTTATAAAATACAGAGAAACCGGCGGCGACGTGGCGGTTATTCCCGTAATCAGTGCCGATAAGCAGGGTGTTATGCTGACCGGCAGATTCTGACAACCGCAGCCGGAGTTTCAGTGGACGGACAGTACAAGAGGAGCCGCTAGTATGCGCGAGATGCCGCTTTCAAAAGTGTTTCAACTGCTGGAACCGGGGCCGGTGGTTTTGCTGACGACCGCCAGCAGCCGAAAAGCCAATATCATGACCATGAGCTGGCATATGATGATGGAATTCACGCCGCCGAGAATAGGATGTGTTGTCAGTTCCGGCAACTGCAGCTACAGGGCTTTGCGCAGGAATAAGGAATGTGTTATTGCGATTCCGGCGCTGGATATCGCGTCCGTAACCGTTGAAATCGGCAACTGTTCCGGGCGGGATGTTGATAAATTCAAAAAATTCGGGCTGACGCCGCTGCCCGCGGAAAAGGTCGGGGCGCCGCTTGTGGGCGAGTGTCTGGCAAATCTCGAGTGCCGCGTAATCAATACAACATTAACCGCCAGGTACTGCCTTTTCGTTCTGGAAGTGGTAAAGGCCTGGCGCAATCCCGCCCGCCGGGAACGCAGGACTCTTCACGCCAACGGCGACGGAACTTTTGTGATTGACGGAAAAACTCTCAATCTCAAAGCCAGAATGACCAAATGGCCGCAGTTTATTTAGCCGGCTGCCCGGCTGTTTTGAGCCGATGAAGAAAATCCCCGTTTGCGCGGGTTTTTCAAGCGGTGTGGCGCATGTTCCGTTTTGTCAGTTTTGCGAACAGGTGGAATAACGCGATTTGCAGCAGCGCGCATAAAAACATTATCCGGCTCAGCCGCGGATGCAGCGGCGGCGTAAGCAGAATCTGATAGCCTTTTTTATAGATCATGACATCACGCACATTTTCCACCCGCCGGTATTGAACCGGTTCGCCCGGGTTGCGGCTCACCCACGCCAGCTGGCTGTGTTGCGGCCATTGAACCGGCAGGGCAAGACCGATGAAGGGGATTGATTTTTTTATGCCGTCTTGCGGATTGTCCGTGTTTTGAATGAACAGAACATTGACCGTGCCCATAGCCCATATCCCGACGGCCAGAAAGCCGCCGAGCGTAACCAGAAAAACCGCTTTTGCCGCCCGGCCGACTATATATTCTTCGCATTCATCGCGTTCCCGCACCGCCGCGACATATCCCAGAAACCTGTCCCGCAGGGCGGATTTAAACAGCACCACACCCAGAAAATACCAGGCGGTCAGCAGCCACACCGCAAGGATAAGCGGGCGTATGGCCAGGCCGGGGAATAACGCGGTCACTACGGACATCCCGCCTGCAACCGCAAAAAAGATCAGCAGGCTCCAGTGCAGGCAACGAAAGAATTTTTTCATGAATTTTCTCCTTCACAGTAAAATATGTCTTCTATCCGCATTTTGAAAAACATGCCCAGTTTAAACGCCAATTCCAGCGAAGGCAGATAAGTGCTGTTTTCCACATAGTTCATCGTCGCACGCGTTACGCCTACGGCTGTGGCCAGTTCTTCCTGCGTGATATTTTTCGCTTTGCGCAGCCCGGACAGATTGTTGTGTATTTTCAGTGTTGACGGTTTTCCCATGATTTTTCCTCATGTCAAACTAGTTTGACATGGATAGTGTATAACTAGTTTGACATTTTGTCAACGCCTTTTTTCCACGTCTTTTTTTCATAACCGGTTTTGGTCCGGCTGATAAAATATGCGCCGGCCCGCGTGCTGCAATAGACTGGGCAAAAAGGGAACGCCGGCGTGTGTTTGATCAGCCGGCTTGCAATTGTGTTCGGGGCAGACAAAAGGCGTGTGCCGGTGTTGGTCGGCTGATTTGATTCTGTTCCCGCAAATTACGCGCGTGTGCCTGTGGCCTGCCGGCAATTATTATGGTGTGATCGGCGAACAGGCGGGACGGGCTGTTTATTTCATGCGCGTGGTATGTGAAAGTTCCGAAGCGCGGACACAGGAGTTTGCGGCGTAAAATGAAACTCCCCCGGCTGTGCCATTGGCCTGCCGGTTGTTACTACGCTTTACCGGCAAGCCGGGGGTTTCTTTGGGTTTTGCCCTGCTTGCGCAGAGTTACACGCGCCATCCCACTGCCTGAGCTATGTCATGCCGGCCAGCGCAGGGGTTTTGTGAGGGGAATTTATAAAAAACCTCCGGAATGGATCCGGAGGTTTTTTAAAGGTTACGGAGAGTTTACTTTGTTGCCGGTGCGGCAGTATCGGTTTTTTCAGTTTTGGCTGGCGCGGATCCGCGGGTTGCTTTAATTTTTTTCCTGCCCGGTTTTTTTGCGTCAGCGGCAACTTCAAAAACATAGAACTCGTCCAGTTCAACGATACCGTCGGCGTTTCTGTCCATTTTTTTGAGCGAGTCGTCGTAGCTGGCGTTGTGCTCCGATCCGGTGACTTTGCCGTTTTTGTCAGTATCAATTTCCGCGTAAAAAGCTGTTCTCCGGGCTACACATTCCGTGTAATGTTTCCCGGCGGATTTATGTTTGGCGGCATCGTCTTTTTTCGGTTCTTCCCCGCAGAAAAACACCACATATTCGCCCAATTCCACCAGTCCGTCCTGATTGGCATCCATTTCGCCGCGCCATTTCAGGTGGCCTTTGGCAAATTCTTCCCTGCTGAGTTTGCCGTCCTGGTTTTTATCCATTTCCGCGAATCTGGCCTTTCGGCCCGCCTGGCGCTCTTCGTGAGTTGTCACGCCGTTTTTGTCGGTATCAAACGGAACCATATGTGCCGTATGCGTGTTTTGAGGAAGTTCCGCCGCTTTTACCGGACCTGCAACCGCCGCAAGCAGGCCCAATACTGCGATGCCCGGTAATTTCATTTTCCGCTCCTTTGCGAGTTAAATGCCGCCGGCCGTATCTTTGCCGCCTTTCTTCGGCCTTTTAAATTATACTAAAAAGGATGTTCCGGCCAGGCTGTTCCGCAAATATTTAATTCAGGCTGTCCGCTCCGGTTTTTGTATAATTTATTCCGGCGGATATGTTTGCGGAAAGGAGACGGCGCATGAGAACAAATACGGTGGTGCTGGAAAATGCGGGCGGTAATGCGGTTTTGCGGGAACTGGGAGTTATTTTCGGAGCCTCTCTTTTTATAGCGGTTCTGGCGCAGGCGGCGGTGCCGCTGCCTTTTACGCCGGTGCCGTTCACGCTGCAGACTCTTGGCCTTTATCTCGCGGCGGCGGTTCTGGGCCCGAAGCGCGGCACAATGGCGGTTGCGGCTTATTTGGCGGAAGGCGCGGCGGGCCTGCCGGTGTTTGCGGCAGGCGGGTTCGGCCCGGCCTGCCTGGTCGGGCCTGCGGGCGGATATCTTCTGGGGTTTGTGCCGGCGGCTTTCATTATCGGATTGACTGGAGCCAAATCCGGTCGGCTGGCTGCGTGTGTCTCTTTTGCATGCGGCGCGGCGGCGCTTTATTGCGCGGGGCTGGTTCAGCTTGGTCATTTTGTGCCGGCCGGGCTGCTGCTCAAAGCGGGGTTGTGGTCGTTTCTGCCGGGCGAGATCATAAAAATCGGCATGGCGGTCGCGATATGGCCCGGCCTAAGAAAACTTGCCGGCAGAATATAGCGGCTTGGTTTTTCGGGTTAAACGAAGGCCCCGCATAAGCGGGGCCTTCGTTTTATGAATTCCGCTCGCAAAACCCCGGTGCTGGCCGGCACGGCATGATGACTGCCGGCATGGCATAGCTCAGGCCGGGGGAGCTTTATCCGATCGCCGTGCAGTTGAAATAAACGGTTGCGGCTGATCGCCTGCGCATCAAGGCTGGTCCGGCGGCGCAACGCGGCCGGGGAAATTCGGCACGGCGCGGCGCGGCCGGCTTCGGCGCGAAAGGCCTGCCGGAATGCGCTGGCTTGAAACCGCCGCGGCTCGGGAACGGATTTGATACGGCTTGAAACCAATCTGGCATGCGGCGGGGGCGGCCGGGCTGAAAATTCTGCAACCGCCGTGCCTGATACTCCGCAGGCGGACCGGCGCGCTAATCGCGCGACAGCGCTTTCGCGAATTTCTCAGCCGATTCGCTCCAGTGCGGGATCGTAACGCCCAGTTCCCGGCACAGCGCGGCGTTCGTCATGGCGGAAAAAACCGGGCGCGCGGCGGGCATATTGAAATCGGCCAGTTTTGCGGGCGATATTTTTACGTCCAGTCCCAGACATTTAAGCGACAGCTCCGCCCACTCATAGCGCGAGCAATACCCGCCGTTTACCAGGTGCCAGCGGCCGGTCAGGCCATGCTCAATGGCTTTGAGCGTGGTGTCGGCGATGTCTTCTACGCTGGTCGGCACGGAGGTTTCGTCCGCCGTTATTTTCAATTCATTCTGCGTTTTTGCCCATTGGGAAAGTTTGAAAATGAAATTCTGCCGGCCCTGCCCATATACCCAGCTTGAACGCAGCACCAGGGCGCGCGCTCCGCTGGCCAAAACCAGTTCTTCGCCCTCCAGCTTGGTGCGGCCGTAGTTGTTGAGCGGACGGGGCCGGTCGGTTTCGGTGTAGGGAACGTTGTGCGCGCCGTCAAAAACATAATCCGTGCCGTAATGAATCAGCTGCGCGTTTATTTTTTTCGCCGCGCTGGCCAGATTCCGCGGGCCGAGCGCGTTGGCGCGGCGCGCGGAGTCATATTCCTGTTCGGCCTTGTCCACCAGATTATAGGCGGCGCAGTTGATTATTATCGAAGGCCTGAACGCCGTGACGGCCTGCTCAGTTTCGTCCGGGTCGGCTATGTCGAGCGTGTCAATATCGCAGGCGCTGACTTCGGCGCCGTTGCGTTCAAACCGTTCCAGAAATGCGCGGGCGAGCTGCCCTTTGGAGCCTGTTATAAGTACTTTCATATAAAGACCAGCCTTTTAAAAGCGTTGAATTATGCCGCTGTTTCAAGTGTATCAAATTGCCGTTGTGTCATAAATCCGCGGCTCCTGCGCCGGAGGCCGGGAAATCCTGAAAAAACCAGTGTCATGAATTATCGGAATTATGTGATAAATGGGTTACGGGGTGAAAAAAGATAACGGATCAGGTATTGCGGATCCGTGCCGGAGCCCGCCGGTGACTGATCCCCGGACCGGAAAAAATCTTTGGCCCGGCCGGGGACGAATCCGGAAAAGCCGCCGCCAAATAGCTTTGCTGAGCCGGTGAAAATTCCGCGGCGGCGGGAGCGTTTCAATCTGGCTCTTGTCAAAACGCGGGGGAATGTATTACAATATTCCTACGTTTCCGTAATACTCGGTAGCATCATGGGCGGGTGGCGGAATGGCAGACGCGTACGGCTCAGGACCGTATGGACGAAAGTCCTTAAGGGTTCAAGTCCCTTTCCGCCCATAGCTTTAATCACATGGATACGCTGTTGTAGCCTGTGTATAATATATATCGCGGCAAGCTGTAGGCCGTATATATACGGAGGAAAAATGAAAAACATCAACAAAGCAGCGAAAAAGGGTTTTACGCTCATCGAACTGATGATCGTAGTCGCTATCATTGGTATTCTGGCTGCAGTCGCCATCCCTAAATTCGCTGATCTCATCAACAAGTCCAAAGAAGGCGCCACCAAAGGCAGTCTGGGCGCGGTGCGCAGTGCCATCACTGTGTACTATGGCGATATGGAAGGCGTGTATCCCAACGACAATCTGTCGCAGGGGTTCACTCCCAAATATATTGCCGCGATCCCGGTCGCCAAAGTTCCCCCGCTGTCTGACAGCGCGGCGGTTGCCGCTGTTGCTTCGACCAGCGCTCTTACCGGCAATACCGGCGGTTGGGCGTATGTCAACGTAAGCGGTGACGCGGGCTGGGGAACCTTTGTAGTCAACACAGTCGGAACTGACTCCAAAGGCATTGTGTGGACCACCCACTAAGGACCTGCTGTTAAGTTTGACCGGGCCCCGCGTTATGCGGGGCCCGTTTTTTTTGCGCCGGCCGGCATTATTTATTATTATTGTTATCATGCCAGAGGTTATCGCGGTTATTCCCGCGCGGCAAGGGAGAACGGCAATGCGCAATACCGGCAGTGGTAACCGGTGGGGGTTTACGCTGATTGAACTGATGATCATCATGGCGATTATCGGGATCCTTTCCGCTGTTGCCATACCGAAGTTTTCCGAACTTATCGCCAAGTCGAGGGAAGGCGCCACCAAAGGCAATCTGGGCGAAGTGCGCAGCGCCATTACCGTGTATTACGGCGACATGGAGGGTGTGTATCCCAACGATAACCTGTCGCAGGGGTTCACTCCCAAATACCTTCCCGAAATTCCCGTGGCCAAACTGCCGCCATTACCCGATAGCGCGGCTGTCGCGGCAATCCCTTCCACCAGCGCCATAGCGGGCGCGGCGGGCGGCTGGGCGTATGTCAATGCAAGCGCGGACAGCTGCTGGGGCACTTTCGTGGCCAACTCCCTCGGCACCGATTCCAAAGGCGTGGTATGGACCGCGCACTGAAGCGCTTCTTTTGATTTATCACGGGCCCGGGCATACCCCCCGGGCCCGTTTTTTTGCGCGGACGGCTGGATATTTAATACCATATAATGAATCCGTGTTCCATTGCCGCGGGCCGGCGCGCGGGATTATTTTACAGGTGGTGGCATGACAGCGTTTTCCATAGCGTTTTTTATTGTTGTATTCCTGTTCGGTCTTGTGATAGGGAGTTTCCTCAACGTGTGCATTTACCGGATGCCGCTGGAGGACAAATCGGTGGTCAACCCGCCTCATTCCGCCTGCCCGAAATGCGGCAGTCCCATACGCTGGTATGACAATGTTCCGCTGCTGAGTTTTGCGCTGCTGGGCGGCAAATGCCGCAACTGCCGGCAGGCGATTTCATGGCGGTACCCGGCGATCGAGCTGCTGACGGGCGTGCTGACGGTCTGTTTCGTTTCAAAAAACATCCCGTTGTGGTGGTGGACGGCGGGCGTGCTGATTGCGGTTTACATGCTGCTGGTTCTCTCCATAATTGATCTGGACCTGCTTATCATACCGGACGAGCTTTCTCTGGGGATGATCGGGGTGGGGCTGGCGTTCGCGGCGGTCAACCCGAATTTTTCCGGCGGGTTCTGGCACCGCATCATGGAAAGCGCGATAGGCGGCGCGGCCGGTTTCGGCCTGTTCATGTTCATTGCTGTGGCGGGCGAGTGGATTTTCAAGAAGGAGGCTATGGGCGGAGGAGATATCAAGCTCATGGCCGGCGCGGGCACGTTGATAGGGGCGCAGGGGGTCGTGTCGTCGCTGATGCTGGGTTCGGCCGCGGGTTCGGTGTATGGCATTGCGCTTCTGCTGCGGAAAAAAGCGGCGCGCGGCGATCCGATTCCCTTCGGGCCGTTTCTGAGCATAGGCATCCTGATCAATCTCTATCAGCTGATTCCGTTAAGCGCGTATCTCTGGGGACAATAATATGGCGGATGAACCTAAACTGGTGCGCAAACGCCCCACGAAGGACGAGGTGCTGGCTTCGGCGTTTTATTACGCTGTCAAGGCGCATGAATATCAGGTGCGCAAGGGCACGGGCCTGCCCTACATAGAACACCCGGTCCGGGTGGCGGCGCTGCTGATGGAAATGCGGGCCAGTTCCGATATGGTGGCGGCGGGTTTTCTGCATGACGTGGTGGAGGATACCGACCGCACCGCCGAAGAACTCGCCAGAATGTTCGGCCCGGCGGTGGCGAAGCTGGTTACCGCGGTAAGCGAAAACAAGGGCGATACCTGGGACTCGCGCAAACAGAAAACGCTTCGCGCGCTGCGCACGGCCGATTATACGGTGGTGCGGCTTGTGCTGGCCGACAAGCTCGACAATATCCGTTCCATAGCGGATGATTTCGGCCGGAACGGCGAGAACGTCTGGCTGCGGTTTTCGCGCCCGTTTGAAAAGCAGCGCTGGTATTATAAAGGGCTGGCGCGCGTGCTGAAACTGCGCACAAAACACCATCGCGAATACCGCTGGACCGAGGAATTCTGCGCGCTGGTAAAAACAGTTTTCAAACAGGGCCCGGCCAGCTGACCGCCACGCGGCCAGATAGCTGATTTGATATGCCAAGAAAAAAATCACCCGGCACCGTCGCAACCAACCGCAAGGCGCTTTTCAACTACGCGGTTCTTGAAACTTATGAGGCCGGTATCTGCCTGACCGGGCCGGAAGTGAAATCCGTGCGGCTTGGCAATGTCACCATAGAGGGCAGTTTCGCGCGCGTTGACGGCGACGAGGTGTTTCTGCATAATCTCAGCATCAGGCCCTATGAATTCAATCATGTGCAAGTGCTGCCGCCGGACCGGATCCGCAAGCTGCTGCTCGGGCGCAAAGAGATTGACCGGCTGATCGGCAAGACCCGCATCAAGGGCCACACGCTTGTTCCGCTGGAGATTTATTTTAAAAACGGCTGGGCGAAGCTCAAACTCGCGCTCGCGCAGGGCAAACAGCATAAGGACAAGCGCGATTCAATCAAAAAACGCGAAGTCGAGCGCGACATGGAGCGGGCGGTCCGCAGCAGGAACCGCTAGCCTCGCGCCGGGTCTGGCGCGGCAGGTTGACAGGTGAATTCAGTAAAATTCAAACCGAGCGTGTTTTTCAGCGCAGGCGGCTGGAAAGCCGCCTGCGCGACGGCGGCGTTTCTGCTGTCGCTTGGCTTGTTGTATGCGGCGGTCAGGCCGGCCTGTTATGTAGGCAGATTTAATGACGATGTGCGGCATTTTCTGGCCGCGCGCTCTATTCTGCAGGGCCATTACCGCCAGCTGGCCACGCCGGATGGCGGGCACATCTCCAATCTGTTGCCGGGTTATCCGCTTCTGCTGGCGCCCGCGGTCAGGCTGGGCGGCGCGGCGGCTGGCCAATGGGAAAACATACTGTTTTCCGTTTTGTATACGGGACTGCTGTTTATTCTTTTTAACAGGAACAGGCCGCTGGCTGTGCTGGCGGGCCTGCACCCGGCGCTGACGCTTCTGGCGGGCTCGATGATGACGGAGCCGTCCTATCTGTTTTTCACGACATTGGCGCTGCTTCTTTATGACAGGGGCGGCGGTTCGTCCGCCCCGGCGGTAATGCTTGCGGCGGGTTTCTCGGTATGGCTGCGCCCGCACGGCGCGCTTCTGCTGGTGGCGCTGGTTCCGTTTCTGCTGAGTGAGCGGCGCGACAGAAAAACACTGTCGTATATTTTGTGCGGCGCGGCGCTGGCGGTTCTGCCGTTCGCATATAATATGCTGGCGGCCGGCACGCCGGCTTCTTATTTCAGCGAGATTCCGCGCGCGGCAGGCCTGTGGGCAACAGTGTCGGCCCAACTGCAGAATATTTTCAGCAATATTCTTTTCACTTTCAAAATGCTGCCGGTTTTTGTCATCGCGGCTGAGTTTTCCGACGCGGCGGATTCCGCTTTGGTTTACCCCTATGCCGTGGTGTTCTGGTGCGTGTTTGCGGCGGGCATATACCGCACCGCCGGGAGCGGATCAGCCGGAGCGCGTTCGCGCATGGCTTATACCCTTGCGGTGCTGCTGATGCACCTGTATTGGGTGAACCAGAGCTCGCGTTATTATCTGGTGATACTGCCGTTTGCGCTTGAGCTCTGCCATGCGGGCCTGTTTTTCATGCCGCGCGCAATGAAACAGCTGCTTCTGGGCGGGTTTCTGCTGACGTTCGGCGTTGTGAATTTCCAGCTTGTGCAGTCTGCGCGGAGCGGCGCGCCCCGGCTGAGCGGGCCGGTTAACACCGCCGGGTGGATAAAAACGCATACACCGCCGGACAGTGTCATCATGTCCACTTATAAGGAGCGGACTTTTTATCTGACCGGCCGCAAATCGCAGGGATTTTATTACGCCGCCAATCCCGACGCGTGGTACGCCAGGGTCTGCGGGCTGGGAATTGATTATCTGCTGGTCGAGCCGCGCGACTCGATAATAAAGACCACGCCGCGCCGTTCGTTCGAGCTGGACCGGCTTTACGGCTGTATTGACCGCGCCGCCGCCGATCCCCTGCGTCTGCGGCGCGAATTCGGCGACCCCGGCGAAAACACCGAGATTTACCGCGTACTGTGCCCGCCGGAGTTTCTGGAGGCGGACCGGCTTATGCGCGAGGCGCTGCAACTGTCTTACGCCGGCGACTTCAAGGGCGCGCTGAAAATCATGGAGCGGATTCGCGCGGAGAAGCTGGATCGCCTGCTCCAGCGCTTCAGTTTTACTTACGGCACCACCCTGCTGCTGGCTGGCGACAGCGTCGCCGCGCAGGCCATGCTTGAGCGGGTGGTAAAAAGCGAGCCGGATTTTGAGGCCGCCCGCGCCAATTTTCTGCGCGCAAAGGCCGCCGCGGAAAAAACTCCGCCGCGCCCGGGAAACCGCTGAAAAACCGTTCCGGCCAAAGTGTCATGTTTTAGGCGGCAGTGCTTGTGCGGCAGGCGCGGGGCGCAAGTGTCTGGCGGCGGTAAGTATCGCTAAACGACAATCCCGTATTTTTCCGCGATGCGTTTTTTTATCAGTTCCCTGCTGCAGGCGGATTTGCCTTTTGAGCGCTCACCCCGTACGGCGCGGCCCGGCATTTCCTGCCAGCAGTGTTTGTAATTTCTGTCCCGCTGTTCCTGCTCCGGGAACGGATCCGCGAATTCATAGCCGTTTTTGACCGCCATGTGAAACCAGTAGGCGCCAATGTCGCCGCAGTCATCGCAGTCGCCGAATAACGAGTGTTCTTTTTCCGCAATGGCTTTTGCCGCCCGAACCGACAGCAGCGCGCACCATTCGTTTATCCGGCAGTTACGCCTGGCTGCGGTGTTTGCGCTTGAGGTAAGCGGCCAATCCGGCTGCGGCCTTGAGCCGGACAGGATCGCCCTTGGCGAACAGTAACACTCCGGATCGGCATGATAACCGCATTGCCAGCATTGGCCCAGCTCGCCGGTTATGCCGGGTTTGTCCATTGCCTTCATGCAGGTCAGGTACCGGCCCGGCACATCATCGCGGAACTCCATGCTGTCATGCATGAGGAAAAGGTAATCCTTGTCCGTTGAATCAATGGCCCGCTGATAGCGGATATCGGTTTTGCCGGAGAACAGGCTCATTGTTTGCAGCAAATACGCCAGCCCGCGGAAAAGCGCGTTTCCGGACGTCCTGCCGGACGGCATGAATCCCGGCGCCAATGGCCGCCGTTCTCCGGAGCCGCGCCGGCCGGAGCAGATCCGCACGCGCCAGCCGGATAGGGCCGACAGGAATGTTTTACTGTTATAAAATGCCAGCGTGTCATGATCGGACATTTCGTCGTTTATATAAACCGTGTCCACAAGGTAGCCGGAATGTTGCCGCAGCGTCAGCAGCGCATAGAACATAAGTTCCGGTTTTCCGAAAGATTGCGCCGCCACATCTATCTTTGCGTCAGTCTTCATGATAGTATTCCCCCTGCGGGTGGTTCATGCGTAATCTATTTTATCAATATTTTATCCATAAGCATAATTTGTAATCTTTTAGTTCCTGTTGGCTTTGCGTATAAAAGGCTAAAATTCATGTCATGTCAGTGAATATCTATCACACAATAGGCGTGAATATCCGCGCGGCGCGCAGAGCCGCGAACATGACGCTTGAACAGCTTGCGGAAAAAGCCGGCATAAGTGCGGGGTTTTTGTCTTATATAGAAAAAGGGAAGCGCAAATGCAGCGTGGATACCGTGTACAGAATTGCCGGCGCGCTTGATCTTAATATTTGCGCATTATTCGGAGCCGCAAACGCGGAATCTTTGGTTTTGGAAAATATTATAAAAAAAGTTATCAGAGAGCTTGTGCTTAACAAAGCTTTTCTGATTGATATTGGCCGGCTTGGCCCGAAATCGGGAAATGACGGGTGACTGATAAAAAAGCCCTTCATATGAAGGGCTTTTTTATCACAGAAATGTCCGTCAGCCGGGGCTTTTGCCGGTAGCCGCTCAGCAGGCCGGTTGAGCGGAACGAATACGCCACGAAAACGCATTGCGCTTTCGTGGCGTATTAATATATCACCTTCTAGGGCCTGCTGTTTATTGCCGAAACGCAATGGCAGTCTTGCCGCAGGTTAGAACTGCTCCTGTTGCAGCATTGCGTTTGAAGCGAACTGGTCAAGGCACCGCAGTGTGCCGGACAGGGTGCTGTAACTGTCGCAGACTTTAAGTATTTCCGGATCAAAAGATCTGTCCGCTATGTGGGAAAGGCAGGCATTCGTGTCGTATGCTGTTCTGAACCTGTCGCAAACCTGCAATGCGCCGGGATCGAAGTTCCTGTTCGCAATTATGTCAATGCAGTCGGTGGTCACTGCGGCTTTGGCATACCGGTCACAAACCATAAGGGCGCGGCGTTCAAACTGGTTATTGGTTATGTGGCGCAGGCACTGATTGGTTTCTTCTTCTCCGGAGTATCTGTTGCAGACGAGCAGCGCGTTCTGGTCATATCTTCCGTCGGCCACTATTCTGAGGCATCTGTTCGTGCCATGTGCGGTGCGATAGCGGTCGCAGACGGGAAGCACGCCTCTGTCGAAATATCTGTCTCTGATGATTGAGAAGCATTCGTTTTTCATTCCGTCATTGGTAATGCGGGAGCAGACATGTACCGCTTCCGGGTCGAAATACTTGTTGGCGTTTCCGCTGACGCAGGAATTAAAGTCGCCACTGATCGTTTTGCAGAAACTGGTCGCGTCAAACTGCGGGGAAGCTTTGTCCGTAAAAGATTCATCCGCAAAACCGCTTCCGCACATGGCGAGCGCCAGCATACAGCTTGTCCAAAGTTTTTTCATATATCTCCTCTCTTCAATTATACTGTCCCGATCTGAAGTGCCTGCCGGTCAGATGGGCTATGCTTAAATGGTAGTATGTGCCAGTTTCCGCGGCAAGAGGCGGAAGTCCTATGCGCGGGGTTACCCTTTTGCCGGGAACGGCCCGGCGGATTTTTTCGTTGAATATATTTTCAGCGGCAGCGGATTTTTTTGTCCGCGGTGGTGAACGACGCTTCATCTGTTGCCGGAAACCGGGCTTTCCATACGCTGCCGGGCTTCCGGCCTTTCGGCAAATGTGGCGCCTTGCCGGCAGTCCGGGCGGAGAGTCCGATAAACTGCCGCGCCTCGAGAGAGAGGGGGGGCACACTTTGCGTCCGTGCTGTGGCCATGTTCCGCGGCAATGCTTATGGGTTGCTGATAAACACCGCGTTTTTGTGAGCGGATTTCATGAAACTGAAAAAGCCCTTAATGCGAAGGGCTTTTTCAGGGGTTTGAATGTTTTCAAGGCATCAGAAGCGCAGGCCGGCGGCGGCTTCCATGCCCGGTTCGCCGTGCATGAAGTTGAACGCGGCGTTGAGATAGCCGAACCGGGCGATTTTGGTGTGCAGGCCGACGGTGGCCCGGTAGTCGTTGGTGGTGATGTCCGCTCCGACCAGCTCTGGATTCGCGGTCGCTTCCATTACCATCAGGCGCGTGTGATCGAGGCCCGCGCCGATGTAAGGAGTGGTCCACGGCGTTTTCATGGAAACGACAAGGTTGCCGCTGAAATGCGTAGCGGAAAAACTGCGGTTTACAGCCGTATGGCCCGCGCCGACCAGCATTGCCTGCAGCGCGTAAGGCCGGTCGTTGACTTTGGTGATGCCCCAGCGCAGGCCGCCGCCGCTCACGGTTATGCCTTCCCAGTTTGACATCCGCACAAAGCCGTCAAGCCGGAACGGCATTCCGATTTCCGCCTGCACCCACGGCAGATACATGAAGTTCTGGCCGGAGTTTTTGGCGATGGTGTTGCCGCCGGACGGGCTGAACTGGCCCGTGACGCGCATGCCGACGTCAAAACCGGAAAATCCGAGGCTGCGGCCCGTGGCATAAAGGCCCGAACCCAGAATTCCGCCGAAATCTCTCGCAAACGGTTTAAGCGAGCCGGCGGTGGCGTAGCGGGCGAACCCGTCCGCCATGCCGGCCGAGGCGGCGGGCAGGACAAGACAGGTCAGCAGAGCGGTCAATACAAGGTGTTTTTCCATAATGTTTTCAGTCCTTTAACGTTTGCGCGAGTGTGGCGTCCGCCTCGCGCTGCAGATGTATCATAACCGACATAACCACGCTTAACGCGCAGATTATGAAAAGGAAATAATGTTCCGGCCTTCCCAGCCACAGGGCTGCCGCCAAGGCGATAAAACGGGTGTTGTCGCCCAGAATATTCCAGCCGCGCACCGTTTTGCGGTTTGCCGCGCGATATTGCCCTCGTACGCCGTCCGGCAGCGCACCGGAGGGGAATCTGCCGTTCAGCTTTTTCATCAGGGCGAGGTGGCTGGCGGCAAAAAATTTCTGGTAGACGTGATAGCCCGAATAGCAGAATCTGAAAAAAACCGGCAGGTTTTTATCTTCGTCATGGAGCGCCGCGCGGCCCCTGCTGACGACCGCCGCGAACGTGGTGCGGTAAAAATCGTACATGCTGCTTTGCACCGCCGTGCACACGCCCGCGGCAACCGCCAGCCCGAAAATATATGCCGCACCGTGCGGCCGCATCGGATTTTTAAGGTACAGCACGCACAGGCTCAGATAGGCGAACAGGTAGGTGACGTAGCCTATCATGCCGTCCAGTATCCGCCCGCGTTCGGTGCCGGTGCCGGTCAGCCGGGCAAGCTGGCCGTCCGCACTGTCTAAAACGCTGGAGAATATTATCAGCGCATAGCCCCACCAGATCAGCGCGGGCCACGCCAGCATGAGCCCGCCCGCCATTCCCAGCAGCATGCTGATATAGGTTATCTGGTCGGCTGTAAGGCGCAGCTGCCGTCCGAGCAGCGCAAACCGGTAGCCCAGCGGATGATAAAACCAGACGTCAAGCAATTCTTCCATCTCGCGGGCTTTGTACAGCGGTTTGTTCTGTCCGGTGGCGGTTGTCATGCGCGGCGCACTCACAGCTCCCAGATATGGTCCTGCTCTTCCAGCAGCTCGATGAATTCCCGCCCGATCACGGGATCGAACAGCGTGCCGCTGCCGTTGCGGGTCATCTCGATGGCGGCGGTGCGCAGATCCTGCCCCGACAGCCGGGCCGTGCGGCGCAGGTGCTCGGCGGCGTTCACCAGGCGCAATATCCGCGCCCCGGTCGGAATCGTTTCTCCTGTCAGTCCGTCAGGAAAGCCCGTTCCGTCGAAATTCTCGCGATGGTGGCGCACGATGTCTATGGATCCTTTGAAAATGTGTATGCCCTCCATCATTCTGATGGACATGGCTACGCACGCCTCTTCCGGCGGCAGATAACCCGGTATGCCGGATTCCTGCATCAGCCGCTTGTTCCGCAGGCCTATGTATCCCATGTCGTGCAGCAGGCCCGCGTAATAAAGGTTGCGGTATTCGGGATCCGCTATGCCCAGCCGTTTGGCCAGCGCGCAGCAGAGATACGCGCAATGGGTCGGATGCGAGTCCATATCCGGCGCGGAGATTTCAATGGACGCCGCCATGATTTCCAGCACATGCGAAAAAAAGTTTTTCTGCTCCTGAATGAGCCGCGTGTTGGCTATCGCCACGGAAGCCAGCCCGGCGAGGCTGGTCAGCATGGCGATATCTTCGTCCGAAAAAGGATGGTCGCCGCGGCGGTTGAGCACTTCCGCCACTCCGATGATTTCGTCTTTGTTCATCATCGGAACCGCCAGCAGCTGCCGCGTTATAAAACCCGACGCCTTGTCATACTGCGCGGCAAACCGCGGATCCGACCGCGTGTCGTTCACCACGACTGGTTTCTTCTCCTGCGCCACCCAGCCCGCTATGCCCTGCCCGACCGGCACGGTCATTTTCTTCATCGCGCTGCCTTTGGCTCCGGTCGCGATTTTAAACAGCAGATTCTCTTTCCGCTCGTCCAGCAGCATGATGGAGCTGGCTTCGCAGTCCAGCATTTCCTCCGCGTACTGGCCGATTTTCTGGAGCAGAAAATCCAGATCCATTATGGAATGGAGATTGCAAGCCAGGTTTAATAGCTCAAAGGCGCTGATGTTTTTGCAATTGTGTTGCTCCATTCGGCCTCTCCCCTTACTCCGTGTCTTCCTCTGCGGCTCCGCCCAGCACTTCCCTCACGGTCGTGTAGCCTTTCAGCACCTTCATCAGGCCGTCGCACGATATGGTCCGCATTCCTTCGCTTACCGCTTTGTCCCGCAGCGGGCCGGCCGCCACGGACGAATTTTCCAGCGCGAAGTTTTTCATGCTGTCCGACATAACCAGCAGTTCGTGCAGGCCCAGCCGGCCGCGGAACCCGATATCCTTGCAGTCGGGGCAGCCGACTGGTTTGTAAAACTTTGTGCCGGCCGGTATTTCCATGCCGTATTCCCGGAAAATCACCCGTTCTTCAGGCGTGGGGTCATAGGCCAGTTTGCATTTGTCGCACAGTTTGCGCGCCAGCCGCTGGGCCAGCACCGCTTTGAGTGTTGCCACTACCACATACGCCGGCAGGCCCATTTCCACAAGCCGCGACACCGCGCTGGGCGCGTCGTTGGTATGGATGGTGGAAAACACAAGGTGGCCGGTCATGGCCGCTTCCATCGCGATCCGCGCGGTTTCCTCGTCGCGGATTTCGCCGACCATGATCACATCCGGGTCCAGCCGCATGAAGGAGCGCAGCGCGGTCGCGAAATCGAAACACTTGTTAGAGCCCAGTTTGATGTCGGGGTTGACCGGCACCTGCACGATCCCGTCAATGTTGTATTCGACCGGGTTTTCGGCCGTCAGTATCTTTATGTCGGGCCGGTTGACATGATTGAGCGCGGCGTAAAGCGTGGTTGATTTGCCCGAACCGGTGGGGCCGCAGACGATCACCAGCCCGAAATTCTTTTTCCCGCCGATGCCCTTGAGCAGATTGAGGAATTTTTCCTGCGTGTCCGGCAGAAACAGCAGTTTGTCTATATCCACGCGCACCGCCGCCCGGTCCAGAATACGCATGACGCACGATTCGCCGTACACCGTGGGCACGATCTCTACGCGGAATTCGACGGGATTGCCTTTCGCCAGAATCTGTATGCGTCCGCTCTGGGGAATGCGCCGCTCGGTTATGTCCATGGAATTGGTCATGATCTTGAGCTTGGCAATTATGGCCGACCGGTAGGTCCACGGTACGGTGAAATTCGCCGGCCTTAACATCCCGTCCACGCGGTAGCGCACGGAAATGTAGCTGTTCTTGCCTGACGCGTCCTCGTACGGCTCGATGTGAATGTCCGACGCTTTTATGTTGAGCGCGCCCAGAATGATGGCGTTGGCGAACTTCTCCACTTCCGGCGCGCTGGCGTCAATATCGGTAATGTCGGTTTTTACTTCTTCCTGAACCTCTATGCCTTCGGTGTCGAGCTCGGAGCTTTTCTTGACCGACGCGAGCAGTTTGTCCATCACCTCGCCGTCGCTCTTGCCGTACACCGTGTCCAGCAGCGCTTCAATATCCTGCGGCAGCGCCAGAAACGGAACGATGTGCAGCCCCGTGCGCAGATTGATGTCTTCCAGTACGAAAAAATCGCGCGGATCCGACATCGCCACCGACAGGCTGTCCTCCGATTTCCTGAACGGAACCGCCATATGCCGGCGCGCGGCCGTTTCGGGAATCATCTGCACTATTTCTTTTTCGGCTTCTATTTGAGTGAGATCTATGTGCTGGACTTTCCACGCGTCGCTTAACGCTGCAAACAGAACCTTCCGCTCCAGGATGTTTTCTTCAACCAGCACCTGGGGCAGTGTTTTCTTTTGTGCGCGCGCGCGTTCCTCCGCTGAAACCAGCGCCGCCTCTTCGGCGAGCGACTGCCCGGTCAGGATCTCGATTATCGTGCGTCTTCTTGAAATGCCTTCTTTAGCCATAAGCCGTATATTATTACATATCAAGTTTACCATAAATAAGCCGCGTGCCCAAATGGGGTTGACGCGGGTTTGCGATCCGGCATATTCTGACTGAAATCATCGGGACAGCCGGCTCGCGGGAAAGGGGCGGGTTCAGTCTGAAAATTCCAGCCGGTCGCCTTTTTTCAGCCCGCCGCACGACCCGGAGGCCAGCTCCAGCACGCACCCGGCTCCGAACACCAGCGGCGAAATGCGCCACGGCGGCATCCGGTCGGAAAGATAGAGGATCCTGTTGTTTTTGTCCAGAAACACCGCCGCGATGGGAAATTTCATGAAAAAGGTGTGGATCTGGGCGCAGGGTTTTATCAGCAGGCTTTCACCCGGCTTGAGGCCGCTCCGTCCCAGCAGGCCTTTGGAGCGGGACGAAAGAGTGAACGCCGTTTTTACGTCCGTGGAAAGTACGGCGCCGTTAGCCGAGCATTTCATCTGATAATTGCCACGCGGCCGTTCGTTTTTCCGCCGCTGGTCTCCACCCTGAACACATACACGCCGCTGGCGACAGGATTGCCGCTTTCGTTCGTGCCGTCCCACGACATGGTGTACAGGGTTTTTATCAGTTCGCCGTTAATGTTGTAAATCTTGATTTTCGGTTCCGCGCCGTTTATTGAATCAGGCACCAGAAAAGTCAGCATCTGTCCGCGCGCCGGCCGGAACGGGTTGGGAAACGCCGTGGCTTTGCCTTCGGCGTGGCTGTCGGTTTTGGTGCCGGTGACTGCCAGCCGCAGGGTTTTATAATTGTTTAGCCGACCGTAGCCGTAATCGAGGCTGAAAGGCGCGCCGGCGGGATCCGCGCCGGTTTCCAGCCAGTTGGTTATCGCGGCGGTGGAGGCGGCCGGTCTGGCCGCAAGCAGAAGCGCCGCCAGGCCCGTCACAAAAGGCGCCGCCATGCTGGTCCCGCTCATCTGGACGTAGCCGCCTTCCGCGTTGAGGCTGGTAATGTAATCGCCCGGCGCGGTTACGCCAAGCTGGGCTCCGCGCGCCGAAAAATCGCACACTATGCCGCTGGGATCCAGCGCGCCTACGGCTATCACGCCCGGAATACGCGCGGGGCACATCACCGCTTTGCCGACCACGCTGTCCGGCGTAAGGTAATTGCCTGCCGCCGCCACAATCACCACATTGCGGGCTAACGCGTAATCCACTGCGTTGCGCAGGGTGATCGAGCAGGGGTCGGTCAGGCTGGAGGGCGTATCGCCCAGACTCATGTTCACTACGGCGCGCCGGCCGGTGTTCTGGGCCAGATCGGCCACATACTGCAGACCCGCCGCGATGGCGCTGTTCGGCGTGGACTGGCAGTTTTGAAAGTTGCTCTGGAAAAGCCGCACCGAAACCACTTCGCCGTTCCACGCCACTCCGGCCACGCCGGTGTTGTTATTTGTGTCGGCGGCGGCGATTCCGGCGACGTGCGAGCCGTGGCCCTCGCAGTCGGTGGGCGGATTTTCCGCATACTGCGTGTTGTCGTTAAGCACGTCAAAACGGATATTGCTGCCTGCTGAAACCCTGCCCGCGATATCGGGGTGCGAGGCCGCTATGCCGGTGTCCAGAATGGCGATGATGGTGTCGGTCGAACCCGTCTGGTATTCCCAGCCCGCGGCCGCGCTTATGGCCGCCAGCCCGGGCTGCGCGTTGAAATACGGATCGTTGGGCACTGCGCTTTTATTGTAAATCCGGTCCGGTTCGGCCGCCGCGACCCAGGGCTGGGTGCTTAGTGCGGCGATCCCGTCGGCGACTTTCATGTTTTCCGGCAGCACCACGCGGATAAAAGCGAGTTTTTCCATCCAGATGTCGCGGCGCATGCCCAGCGCTGCCAGACCGGCGTCAGCCTGCGCCAGCGTGCCGGCTGCGCTGAGAGTAACGTTCACCCGTTCTGCGGCTACCCGCACTGTCCGCACGCCGGAAAGCGGGCTCGCATACTCCTCTATTTTCAGGCCGGCGCAGA
This sequence comes from Elusimicrobiaceae bacterium, assembly GCA_028700325.1. Taxonomy (NCBI): domain Bacteria; kingdom Pseudomonadati; phylum Elusimicrobiota; class Elusimicrobia; order Elusimicrobiales; family Elusimicrobiaceae; species Elusimicrobiaceae bacterium. The sequence continues at coordinate 24,249 of JAQVSV010000018.1, forward strand.
ACCCGCGCGCGCACGGCAGCAATAAGGCCGCGAGTATAAGCAGTTTTCTTTTCATTTCGCACCGCCGTCGCATGTGCCGCCGGGACAGAGTTTCTCAAGCGTGTCGCCCGCGAGCCTGCGTACTGTGCCGCGCAAGCCGGGCCGCGATAGCTTTACGCTGTCCGGTTCGTACAGCCTGTAGTAACTTTTCCCGGTTTTGGAATTGGTGATTTTCAGCGTCATGAACTCAACCGCCAGCGCGCCGTCAAACAGTACGGTGGTTTTGAATCTGTTGGGCTTAAGTACGCGTACGGCGGTGACGCATATGCCGTCCGCTTTAGCCATGCAGTCCTTCACCGCGGCCGCGGATGCCGCACCCGCGCCGGTTTTTAAAGCCTGAGCCGCCGCATGGTATGCTTCGGAACTGGCCAGCGTTATTTCCGGGTATTGCCGGCCTGATTTGGCGCAGTAGACCGGGAAAACCGGCGCGCCGTTTTCCAGCCGCGCTCCAAGCACGGTTATGCTGCCGCCGGAAACCGAAAAAACCATTTCCGCGGGTTCTTTTCCTGAACCCGTGGCGCCGGCCCGCACTTCCATGCTCCAGCCTGGCTGAGGGCCGGTTGCCAGAACCGCCGCCAGTCCGCAAACCGCCGCAATCAAAGTCTGCCGGAATGTTTTTGTCATCTTAAAACAGCGCGGACGCGGTTTCGCGCCGCGTCCGCTCCGATATAATCGGGGTCAGACCCGCTCTACATAAGAGCCGTCGCGCGTGTCAACGCGGATGGTGTCGCCTTCGTTGACGAACAGCGGCACTTTCACTTCCGCTCCGCTTTCCAGCGTGGCGGGTTTGGTCATGTTGGAAACGGAATCGCCTTTCACGCCCGGCACCGTGCTGGAAACCTTGAGCTCCACCTTGATCGGCAGGAGAATGTTAAAGAAGCCGCCGTTGATGTAAAGCCCCTCCACCTGCATGTTCTCCACGAGGTATTTTACCGTGTCGCCCAGTTGGTCGGTGCTGATTTCAAGCTGTTCGTATGATTCGTTATTCATGAACACCGCTTTCCCGCCGTTGGTGTACATATAAACCAGAGAATGTTTCTCCACGTCCACTTCCTTGAATTTGTCTTCGGGACGGAAAGTGTCTTCCACCACCGCGCCCGAGGCCAGATTGCGGCATTTTACGCGCACCACCGCCCGCGCCTGAGATTTGCGGTGGTTCTGGTAATGCAGGATCTCCAGGATGTTGCCGTGGCTGTCCTCGATTAACATCCCTTCGCGGAATTCTGACGTTGATATCATTAGCGTTGCTCCGTTTGTTTTTTTATAGATTTTTACAAACCGTATCTGTCGGGTCCTGCCGGCGCCGGCTGCTCGCCGGGTATCATTGCCATTGCTTTGAGCGCGGCTATGCGGTTTTTTATGGGCGGGTGCGTGCAGAACAGATTGGCCAGAACCCCTTCGCCGTCGCTGAAACTCGCTCCGCGCGGGTCTTCAATGCACATGTGCGCCACGCCCTGTCCGATCGAGCGGGTCGGCGTGACCGAAGCGTGTATTTTCTGCAAAGCGGCGATCAGCGACACGGGATCGCGCGTGAATTCCGCCGCCGTCGCGTCGGCCAGATACTCGCGCTTGCGCGAAATGGCCATTGCCATGATACGCACCAGTATAGGCGCGAGAATGATCAGGACCAGCCAGATCACGAACAGGATGATCATGAGCTGGCCGCCGCCTCCGCCGCTGTTGCTGTCGCGGCGGCTGCCGCGTCCGCCCCGTCCGTAAAAAAGCATCCGGCTGGTATAGTCCGACAGCAGAACCAGCGCTCCGCCCAGCGCGGCGACCGTGGTCATCAGCCGGATATCGAGATTGTGGATATGGCTCATCTCATGGGCGACTACGGCCTGCAGTTCGTTGCGGTTGAGCGTTTTCAGCAGCCCTTCCGTTACGGCGATGCAGGCGTCGCTTTCGCCGAACCCGGTGGCGAAAGCATTGGGGTCCGGGTCGGGCACGATATAGACTTTCGGCATCGGCCGGCCCGAAGCGATGCTCATTTCCGACACCACGTTGATCAACTGCTTTTCCGACGGCAGGCCCGCGTCCGCCCTGCGCGCGCTGGCGCTGCGCAGCACCATGCCCGTGCCGTTGCTGTAGCTGTTGAGGAGAAACCCGCCCGCCACAAGCAGCGCGATGACGGTCGCGAACGGAAACGACTCGCCGGGCCCCTGCCGCCGCGGCTGGGAGTAGCGGTTGTTGTACAGGCCGGACTGCTCGTATCGGGTTGCGCCGGCCTGGCTGAGCTGTTCCAGCCCCGGTACGGGAAACCTGAAAAGAAAAACGTCGGCGCCCAGCCCGATGAACGCGAACAGCAGCGCAAACGCGGCCATGATAAGCCAGGTGTCGCGTCTGTTCGCGGCCTGCTGTTCGTAAATGTTCATCGCGCCGGGATCCGCAATTTAGACCGCAAGGTCAACTGTTACGTTTTCCCGCTCCGCCTCGTTTTCGATTTCAAACAGTTCGGCCGGAGTAAAACCCATCGCGCCCGCGATCAGGTTTGTAGGGAACACCTGCTGCTTTGTGTTGAACTTGGTGGACAGATCGTTGTAAAACTGCCGCGAAAACGCCACCTTGTTTTCCGTGGATTTCAGTTCCTCCATCAGGCTGCTCACGTTCTGGTGCGCTTTAAGGTCCGGGTAGGCTTCCACAACCGCGAGCAGTTTGCCCAGCGCGCCCGTAAGCTGGCCTTCCGCCGCGCCCATCTGCCCGATGCTGCCGCCTTTGCCGGCGTCAATGGCGGCGGCGCGCGCTTTCATGACTTTTTCCAGCGTGTCCTGCTCGAACTTCATTTCGCCTTTGACCGAGTTGACCAGGTTGGGTATGAGGTCGTGCCGCCGCTTGAGCTGCACGTCAATCTGTTTGAACGCGTTTTTCACGTCGTTGCGCAGTTTGACAAGCCCGTTGTATATGCCTATCAGCACGAACGCGGCGACAATGATCACCGCCAGTAATATAATAGCCATTTTCTTTTCCTCTCCTTGGATTATTTAGTGAGAACTTCCCGGCCTTTGGCGGTGATGAGCACCGTGTCCTCAATGCGTACGCCAAATTTCCCCGGCAGATAGATGCCCGGCTCGATAGTGACAGCCATGCCTTCACGCAGCACCGCCTGGCTGGGTTCGTTTACGCGCGGGTATTCGTGTATTTCCAGTCCGACCGCATGGCCGGTGCCGTGAATGAATTTGTCGCCGTAGCCGGCTTCTTTTATTATGTCGCGGCAGACTTTATCCACGGCATGCCCGGTCAGGCCGGCTTTCAGCGCTTCGATCCCGGCTTTATGCGAGCGGGCGACGATATTGTAAACTTTGTTGAACTCCGCGGTCGGGTGGTCGCCTATGAAAATTGTGCGCGTGATGTCGGAGCAGTAGTTGCCGTAAACGCAGCCGAAATCAATCAGCAGAGCCTGATTCTTCTTTATTTTCGCGGAGCCGGTAATGTGGTGCGGTTTCGCGGCGTTGGCTCCGGCTCCCACGATGATGTCGAACGACGGCGCAGTAGCGCCTCGGCGTTTCATTTCAAACTCAAGCATGTTCTTGACTTCCAGTTCGGTCATGCCCGGCTTGATGGACGGTTGGATTTTGCGCAGCGAGTCCGCCGCTATTTTGCAGGATTTGCGCAGGATTGCCGCTTCCGCGCCGTTTTTTACCGCTCTTGAGTCGCGCGTCAGCTCCGGGCATTCGATGAACCCGGCTTTTTTCCAGAGTGTTCCCAGCGCGTACGATTCGTTAGCCGAATCGAACCCCACCTTCTTCATCTTCTGCGCTTTGGCCTGCCCGAGCACGGAGTCGGCGTGGTTGTTCGACGCTTCGGGCTTGCAGAGTTTTGTGGCTTGCCTGCACTGGTCCACCAGCATCTCCGCCATATACGCCCACGCGCCCCGCCGGCCGACCAGCAGAGTGTAGCCGTCCAGAAAGAATCCGGTAAGAAAACCCTGATCCACTTTTTTAGTTAAAACATAGCCGTCCAGCCCTCTGGCGGCCAGAAGTTTCTGAAATTCCGACATCCTGCTCATGGTAACCTTTCTCATGAATTTATTATACTAATAAATATATGAGCGCACCATGCCCGCAGAAAGTTCTTTTTGTCTGGATCGGCCGACTGGGCGATCTGATGGTTTCCACTCCCTTTATCGTTGCGTTCCGCGCGCGGTTCCCGCAGGCGCGGATTACGCTTATGGTGCGGAACTGTTCGTCCGAACTCGCCACCGCCGTGCCCGGGGTTGACCGGGTGATAACGTTTCCCTCGCTCAGCAAGCCCGGCGCGGTTTTCCGGTTTCTGGCGCACTATCTTTTCAGCCGGTACGACTGCTGTGTTGACCTGAACGCCGCGTATTCGCGCACTTCCGGGCTGCTGTGCCGGTTTTCCGGGGCGGGGCGGCGGGTGTCGTTTAAGAAAAAACTGCACGGGAAATTTTACACCGAAGTGATCGCCGAACCCGAGGAAAAGGAGCATTTTTCCGACCGCTATGCCCGGCTCGCCGCCCATTTCGGGGCGGATTATGTGCCCGGCATGAAACTCGAGCCTTCCCGCGCCGCGCGGGCCGAGGCCGATCGCCGCGCGGAGCTGCTCGGCATTAAAGGAACGAATTTCAATATTCTCGTGCATCCGGGCAATTTCAGGAAGACGGAGCACCGCTGGCCGCGGGAAAAATTTATCGCCCTGACCGGACTGCTTTTGGAAGAGCCTGGCAACCGCGTATTCTATTTTGCGGGGCCGGGTGAAACCCGGCCGGTGGAAGAAATGCTTGCGCGCCTGCCTGCCGGCCAGGTTACGCTGATAACGGCCATGCATCCCGCCGTGTTCGCCGCGCTGGCTGCGAAGTTTCAGCTGATGATAGTGAGCGCGACGGGGCCCATGCACATCGCCTCCGCCATGGGCGTGCCGCTGCTCACTTTCAATTCCGAGTACAGCTGGCAGTGCTGGCGGCCGCTTACCGGGCTGTGCCGCAATCTGCATTCCGGTGACTGGCGCACCTGCCGCACCATCTCCGTTGAAGAAGCGTACGCCGCCTGCCAACTGCTGCGTAAAATGCTGCCGGAGCAGGGGCCGCAAAACAGCGGGCCGGCATCGGGCGGATAACGGCGGTAACAGCGTATTTTTCAGCGGATCAGTCTGGCCAGCGCGAGGAATTTTTCAAGCGGCACCGTTTCGGGCCGCGCGCCCGGATCTATGGAGCAGGAAACAAGCGCGTCCTCCAGCGCGGCTTTTTCAAGGCCCGGCGTGTGGGCCAGCGAATTCAAAATGGTTTTGCGTTTATGCGCGAACGCCGCTTTCACCGTGTGAAAGAATGCGGCCGTTTCCGCTTCGTTATTGAGCAGCGCCGTGTCCAGCCTGGTCAGTTCCACTACGGCGGAGTCCACTTTCGGCGGCGGCGAAAACAGTTTCCGCCCTACTGCTGTCACGCGGCGCGCCAGCGCGCGGCTCTGCACGCTGAGCGTAAGCACGCCGTATTGCCGCGAGCCGGGCCGGGCCAGAATCCGGTCCGCCACTTCTTTCTGAAACATCAGCACCGCAGCGCCGAACCCGCGCCAGCCCAGCAGTTTCTGCATGATGGCGGTTCCTGTGGCGTAGGGCAGATTGCTGACGAACAGAACCCGCCGGTATTGCCCGAATTCCGCGTCCAGATCCAGTTCCAGAAAATCCCTGTTGACCAGTTTGAACGGCTGCGGCACGGGGTATTTGCCGTTGAGGTGTGCGATCATGGCGGGGTCAATTTCCACCAGCGTCAGCTTGTTCTCCCGTCCCGCCAGCAGCCCGCGCGTGAGAAAACCTTTGCCCGGCCCGATCTCCACGGCGTGTTCGCAGCCGTCATGCCGGTTCGCGGCTTGCGTTATGCTCGCCGCCGCCGCGTGGCTGGTCAGAAAATTCTGGCTGTATTTGGGCATGGGTGTCAGTCAACGGTGGAAGGTGTGGTGAGCCATTTCAGGTTCTGTCCGGCGATGGTGTTGCCGGGTTCGTTTCTGAGCGCGGCGCGGCAGGCTTCAATGGCGGAAGGCTCGTCGCCCATTTCGATATAGGCGGCGGCCCGGCCCAGCTGGGCCGTCGCGCCCGCGCCGAGCTGCAGAGCGCGGTCGAATTTTTCCAGCGCGGCGGCGGCTTCGCCCATT
>JAQVSV010000019.1 GCA_028700325.1 Elusimicrobiaceae bacterium
GCGGCGTCCCGGCAACTTCCCCCGGCCGGCAAGCCGGCGGACAAGCCGGCCCCGGCGAAGAAATAGGATGACCGGATCCGAACGCCGGGACCAGATCCTGCGGATCGCGCGCAGAGTCATGGAAATCGAGGGACAGGCTGTTTTGAGTCTTTCAAAACGGCTGGATGAGTCGTTTGTAAAAGCGGCGGAACTGATTCTGGAGTGTCACGGCAGGGCTGCGGTCATCGGCATCGGCAAAAGCGGGCTGATCGCGCGCAAAATTGCCGCCACGCTGGCCTCCACCGGCACGCCTGCCGTGTTCGTGCACCCGGTCGAGTGCCTGCACGGCGATCTGGGCATGCTGGCGAAAGGCGATGTGATTATCGTGCTGTCGTATTCGGGCGAGACCTCGGAGGTTGTGGAACTGGTGCCCGCGCTGAAGGAACTGGGCCTGAAAACCATAGCCGTCACCGGCAACCGCGCTTCCTCGCTCGCCCGCCTGGCGGACATCGCAATTGCAGCCACGGTGAAACGGGAAGCCTGCCCCATCAATTCCGCGCCGACCGCGTCAACAACCGCCATGCTGGCTGTCGGCGACGCGCTGGCGATAACCCTGATGAAGCTTAAAAACTTCGGGAAAACCGATTTTGCGCGCCTGCATCCCGGCGGCTCGCTGGGCAGGATTCTGACCCTGAAAGTGGCCGATCTAATAAAAAACGGCCTTCCAAACCCCGTGATCCGCGACAATGAAACCGTGCGCGCCGCGCTTCTGGTCATGACACAGGCCCGCACCGGCGCGGTAATGGCGGTGGACGCAAAAGGCAGGCTGTCGGGCTTTTTTACCGACGGCGATCTGCGCCGCTGGCTCCAGAAAGAACAGGATTTGCTGGAAAAACCGCTGAATGCGGTCATGACTCACAACCCGGTTACAGTGACACCCGCCACCATGGCCGCCGACGCGGCGGAGATACTGCGCTCAAAAGGCGACAACATACCGGTGGTGGACGGCAGATGCCGGCCGCTCGCGCTTCTGGACGAGCGGGACGTGCTGGCAGTCATCCCGATGAAAGATAATGATGCGTAAACTGCTTTTTATTGCGCCGGTTCTGCTGTGCGCGGGCTGCATGGACACGTCCGGCGGCAGCTCGTCCGGCACGCTGACGCAGGAGATACGGGGCCTTAAAATGTATGAGTTCCGGTCTGGCCGGACCGAATGGATGGTTACCGCGAAACGGGCGCTGCTTGATGACGCGACCGAATCGGCGGAACTGCTGTCGCCCGAAGTGGAAATCCGCAAGAACGGCAAACTGTCGGCGCACATCAAATCAGACAAAGGCAGTATGGATATCGCAAAAAAGATAGTCACGCTGCTGGAAAACGTCAACGGCGTTTCCGAAAAGGAAAAAGTGTCGCTGAAAACCAGCCGGCTGGATTTCGACATCCCCGGCGACCGGATCTGGACAGACAGTCCCATCACCCTTGTTCAGAGCGGCGTGAAAATCCGGGGGCAGGGCTTTTCCGCCCGATCGGATCTAGCGGAAATAGAAATCAAGAAACAGGAAACCAGCCTGCCTGAAGGCATCAACCCGGCGGATATCGCAAAAAAATGAATAAGCTCCCGCGTTTTAAAACCATGCTGTGCCTGTCTGTCGTGATGGCGGGTCAGTGCTTTTTATGCGCGGCGGGCGAACCGGCCGGCAGAAAAAAGACGCCTCCGGGAATCGAAAAACCGAGCTTCCCGCCGGTTCTGGGCGGGGTTGTGAAAAGCGACTACTGGAAAATGTACCGGACAAAAGGCGTGGAAGTCTTTAAAGGCAGCGTAAGCTACACCAACCCGGATTACCGGTTGAAAGCCGATTACGCGGAAGTGGACCGGGCCAGCGGGCTGGTTCGCGCCAGCGGCGGCGTAAACGGCGAGCGGTTCTGGCCCAACGGCAACACCTCGCTGGCGAAAGCCGCCCGGACACTGTACAGCATGCGCGACGAAAAGGCGCAGCTGTGGCCCGCCGCAGGGGAGAAGGTTTCGCTCACCCATAACGACGTGAAAAAAGGAACGCTTAAAACGTTTTCCGACACCGTGATTTTCAACGGCAAAACCCAAACTTTTCTGCTGACAGGCGACGCCGAGATTGAAGGCAACGGCATCACCACGCTGAGCAAAAACGCGCTGTACGACTACTCCAGCGACACCTTCGAGCTGTACGGCAACCCGGTAATATGGGGCAGCTACAAAACCTACGATTTCGCCATAACCGGATCCAGCGCGTCGGCCAGCAATTTCTACGAAAACATAAAATTCGAAGGCGACATAAGCGGCTGGCTGCGCACGTCCACCGAGGTATACAGAGAATATGGAACTACGGTCAGAGAACATTGAAAAAGTTTACCGCCACCGCCGCGTGGTGAAAGGCGTAAGCATCCGCGTAAATTCCGGCGAGATTGTGGGCCTGCTCGGCCCCAACGGCGCGGGCAAGACAACCAGTTTTTACATGATGGTCGGTTTTGTAAAACCGGACGGGGGCAAAATCCTCATTGACGGCAAAGACGTGACCGCGCTGCCCATGCACGAACGCGCGCGGCTGGGGCTTGGGTATCTGGCGCAGGAGCCGACTATTTTCAGGGGCCTGAGCGTGGAGGAGAATCTGCTGGCGGTGCTGGAACGCATTTTAAAATCGCGCTATGAGCAGCTGCGAAAAGTGAAAACCCTGCTCGACGAGTTCGGGCTGTGGGGCCTTCGCAAGCAGAAAGCGTGGACGCTTTCAGGCGGCGAGAAACGCCGGCTGGAAGTGGCGCGCGCGATGATCAACGAACCAAAAATAATCCTGCTTGACGAGCCGTTTGTCGGCATTGACCCGATTACCGTAAGCGACCTGCGCAAAACCCTTTTCAAACTGCGCGACAAAGGCATCGGCGTGCTGATAACCGACCATAACGTGCGCGAAACGCTGACCCTTACCGAGCGGGCCTACATGATCCACGACGGCACCATCCTCATTGACGGCAAGCAGGACGATCTCCTGAACAACGAACAGGCCCGCAAGCTGTACCTTGGCGAAGACTTTAAAATGTAATTGCCAACTCTTTCGTTGCATTGCACGCAGGGCTATTGGCGCCCTGCTTAAAGCACTAGTACAGTTTGAGGATTGCAGCCGCATAAAAATTTCCGAAAAACCTGTTTGTGCGCATGGAATCCGAAAGCGCGGAAAAAAATCCGATTATGCCTTAACCCCCATTTTCGCATCATCTATCCGGCGTCACCGCGCGGGTTCGTTTGTTGTGCTAGAATATCAGTATGCGTTTGCCACACGTTCTGCGCGCGCTCAAACACCGCAACTACAGAATTTTCATGGGCGGACAGGCCGTTTCGCTCACCGGCACCTGGATGCAGCAGCTGGCGCTGAGCTGGCTGATTTACCGCATGACGGGTTCGGCATTCCTGCTGGGCGCGGTCGGGTTCATAGGGCAGCTGCCCACGTTCATACTCGCGCCGATAGCCGGCGTCATGGCCGACCGCTACGACAAGCGCAAAATCCTCCTGCAAGTGCAGACGGTCGCCATGCTCCACGCGTTCCTGCTGGCCGCGCTGGTGTTAAGCGGCACGATACAGGTGTGGCACATTATGTGTCTGGGCATGGTGCTGGGGCTGGTAAACGCGTTTGATATGCCGGTACGCCAGGCTTACGTTGTGGAAATGCTGGGCGGCAAGCAGGATTTGAGCAACGCGATCGCGCTGAACTCGTCAATAGTGAATGTGACGCGCATCATCGGGCCGGCGCTGGCGGGCGTTATTGTGGCGAAATTCGGCGAAGGTCTGTGTTTTCTTTTTAACGGAATAAGCTTTATCGCGGTCTTATGGTCGCTAAGAGCGCTTGACACCGTGCCGCCGGAGCGGAAACACGCGACAAAGAAAGTCCTGTCGGAACTGCGGGAGGGTCTGCGTTACCTGACCGCCACGCCGCCGCTCCTGCATATAATCCTGCTGCTGGGCGCAATAAGCCTGTTCGGCATGTCGTTTCAGGTACTGCTGCCGGTTTATGTGAAAGAAGTGCTTGGCACCGGCCCGCGCACGCTGGGCCTGCTGATGGGCGCGATGGGCGCGGGTTCGCTTGTCGCGGCGGCGGGTTTCGCGGCGCAAAAAAGCACCGCAAACTTCATGGCGCTTATTCCCGGCGCGGCGGCGGTGTTCGGCACAAGTCTGGCGGCTATAGCGGTGGCGGGTTCCTGCCACTCGGCGCTTCTGATAATACCGATAACGGGCATGGCCATGATGACGCAGATTGCCGCCAGCAACACCACCCTGCAGACAATCTCGCAGGATCACATGCGCGGGCGCGTGATGGCGTTTTACAGCATGTCGTTTCTGGGGCTTGCGCCGTTCGGCAGCCTTTATGCGGGCACGATGGCGCAGAAAATAGGCGTGAAATACACGCTGCTGATTGGCGGACTGATCTGTCTGGCGGCGGGCAGGATTTTCAAAAACCGGATAAACGCGCTTGAAAAAGCGGGCCGGCTCTCGCCGCTGCCGGAAAAACTCCCGCCGGGTAACAAACTGGCGGAGTACCCGCCGGAAGACCCGCAGGAACCCGCGCTCTAGCCCCGCTTTGCGCCCAGTGAAGTATGCCGGTAATACAGATAGAACCCGATCACAGCCCACAGGATTTCCCGCAGATGACGCACTATCGCGAACGAAAAACCCAGCGCAGGCTTCATGCCGAGCACCGCGAAAATAGCGGTTTTAGTGGCTTCCTGCGTGCCGGCCTTGCCGGGCACGGCAAAGAAAATACCGTCCATAAACACTGAAAGCAGTTCTATAAGCATCGCGGTTTCCGGGCTGACCGGAACACCCAGAAACAGACAGATCATATACGCTTCCACCGCGCCCCATAAATAAGCGAGCAGGAAAAAGAAGGTGGAAACGGCGAACCGGCCCGGATACTCGCGCACGAACACGGCAATTTCACGATCCACGCTTTTAAGATGTTCCCAGACGGTTTTTTTACGCTCCGGTTCCGCCTCCGTCTGCGGTTCTTTCTTTTTCATGGCCCCGCCGCGGATTTCCATAACCACTATCAGGCCTATAATGCCCGCCAGAAGCCAGCCGCCGCCTTTTATCATGCCGCTCAGGCCCTGCATGTCCAGCCCCCGGCGCAAAGCCCACACAATCCCCGCCAGCGACGTAATGACCATAGCCAGCGCCTGCGTGATTTTAGCGAGCGCAACGGATGACAACCGCTCCGACAGCGCGTGTTCCCCCCCCAGCATGATCGCGCGCGACCATTCGCCCGCCAGCGTGGCCGACGGAGTGAGATAATTCACTCCGTCGCCCGCAACGCGAATTTTTAACATGGTGGAAAATTTCACCCGGCGATCCATCTCCGGCGTGAATGAAAATTTCCAGCCTAGCGTGTTTAGCAGAAACGCGACTATTTCCTGAAAGAAAACCAGCGCAAAACCCGCACCGACAGCACTTATCGAAGCGCGCACCAGCCCGAAATCCATCTGCCGCAAAATAACCGCCAGCATCACCGCGCCGGCGGCCAGCAGTACAATTTCAAATTTACGCATAAAAACGCTCCGTACACCAAGAGGAAAAAACGCTGCCGGTTCGGAAAACCCGTCTTCCATACTATATTAAATCATGGGAAAGCGTGTCACCCTGTCAGCGCCGTTACTCCGGTTATGGAGATTGTTTTACGCTGACGGCAACCCTATATTCGCCTGGTGTGAACTGCCCGTAAAACAGAGTGGCCGGCTCTTGCCTTGCGCCTGCAGGGGCGCTCACGCCAGCGGAATCGCGGTTCATAAAGGAGGAACGTTACCGGACGGCAATGGCCCCGTCTGAAATAATCCGCTGCAATACTGATGCGCTTGCGGCAGTCAGCGGACGTTCCGAACAGCCGCCCGCATAAACCGCTTCCGTTAAACCTGCAGCAGCGTTTCGCTTTTTGCCGCACGGAAAATTTGCCGTCAGGCCGGGGCCGGCAATATAAGACAGAGCTGTAAATGACGCCGGGGATCTGGTATACTAATGCTGATGACCGGCAAATGCTTCTTCCGCCTGCTACTGCTCGCTTCATTAAGCGCGCCGGCAGCGTTTTGCGCGGCTAAAAGCCCCGTCCAGGCGGATAATTTTGACGGCATCAGCTGGCATACGCTGTCGTCGAGCCACTATGACGTGTATTATGAGGCGAATTGGCCGCCGTCCGGCATTGTGCTGGATCTGGAGCGGATCTATTCCAAACTGCGGATGAACCTTTCGTCCTTCGCGGCGTTCCGCGACAACGACAAGATAAAAGTCTATATCTACAAGTCAAAAAAATCTTTTCTCTCGTCGGACCGCAATCCCCCGGCCTGGGCGCAGGCGCTGGCGATTTACGGCGGCGCGGAACGCACGATACTGATTTACGACATGAAAGACCCCGCCAAACTGCGCAACACCATAGCGCACGAATCCACCCACATCATTCTGCATCACTATTTCGAGAAAAACAAGCGCCAGCTGCCTATTCCCGACTGGTTCAACGAAGGCATGGCCACTTTGGTGGAGGACAGCGTGTCCGACGGCGAAGCCTGGTCAAGCAGTCTGGAGTATTTCAAAGCCTCCAAATTCATGCCGCCCGACCAGATGCTTTATTCCAAAGCCGGAACCGACACTTCCAGCGAAGCCGCCTCGCTGTGGTATATGGAAGCGTTCTCGATGGTGAAATTTCTCAACCAGCCGGACAAGAAGTTCCAGTTCGCCGAGCTCGCCGCCGCGCTGCGCGAGCAAACACCGGTCGAAACCGCGCTGCGCACCAGCTACCGCTACCGCAACATGGCTGAATTCGAAGAAGCCTGGCACGAATGGATAAACGCTTTCAAAAAGAAAAACGCGGCCGGCGGCAACACTTTCAGTTCGTCCGAATTCAAGCCTTTCCGCACCGATTTCGACGGGTTCTCGCAGAACTCGAAACCCGCATTCCATGCCCCGGGCGGAAACTGACGGATTACCGGAACAGGCAATAGTCGCTGTTCAAGCCGCAGGCGCTGCGCAGCGCAGCGAAACCCGCGTCATAATTCCTGGCTTCCAGCAGCACAAGCCCTTTGCGGTACAGCAGGTCAGGCCCGGCGGAGCCCGCCGCCATACTGCCGTCCAGCACAGCCACCGAGTTGCCGTACAGCTTCCTGCGCTTATAAAGAAAAGCCAGTCCTTCCGCCGCGCTCACATCGTCCGGCATTCTGTTAAGCGCGCCGCGAAAATATTTTTCCGCTTTGGCATAATGGCCCGAAAGCAGGTAAGCCTGCCCTGTAAGGATCACAGTGTCAAACCGCGCGGCGCGGCTGCCCAGACTGCCGCGCGAATCCAGCAAAACCCGCAAAGCCTGCTCCGTTTTGCCATCATTGATCTGCTCGGCGGCGTAACTGTTGCAGTTATCGCGGAACGGATACTGGCCGCACAAAGAAGCCAGATATTTGCTTTCATTGAAAAACACATCCCCGGCCGACCCGAACGCCATAGCGGAATAAATTAAAAATACAGCCAGCATGCCCGCGCAAACCGGCCTGACCACGCGCGACAGGCCGCGCTGCAGGAACAAGTCGCGCAGCCACAAAAAAACCGGCAGGGCAACCGCCGCGGCAACTCCGTAATAGGAGAACACTTCTATCTCCGGGTTCGGCCCGCAGGTCCAGCCGGTTGCGTAAGACACCAGAAAGGCAAGCGGAACGAGCAGAAGCGGACGCTGCGCCCTGTCCTTGCAAACTCCGGCCGTCACCGCCGCCAGCGCAGCAAGCGCCGTTAAAACGCCTGCGACCCGCGCTATAACGGACACTGACGGGAACAGAAGCGTTGACACGGGCGGCCACAATGCCGCCGGCAGCGACAGGGCAAACCCGCCCATCAGCCGTTTGAGAAACTCAAAAAAACCGATAACATCCAGTGAATACACCAGCCGCGCAGCCTGCAAAAGCGCCAGCGCCGCCGCCCAGACGCCGATATAGCGCAGCCCGGTCCGCAAATCCATGCCTGATCCGCCTTTACTGCCGCCCTCAATAGCCGGCAGCAGCGGGAAAAGCACAAACACCATAACGCCAGCCGAAGAACAGAGCAACGCCGCCGCGCCGCAAAAAAGCAATACGCCTTTATAACGCGCCCGGGCATAAATCAGCGCGCCCGCCAAAGCAATAAACACAGCCAGTTCAACACCCAGATTAAGCGGCTGCAGCGCCGCGACCGTATTCACCGGCGAAAACGCGAACACCGCCGCGGCCGCCAGCCCCAGCCGTGCACCGAACCCGAACAGCCCGCGCGCCACAGCGTAAAACGCCAGCACATTCGCGGCATGAACAGCAAGCAGCAGTGAACGGATGCTTAAAAGAGAGGACTCCGAATGGGTTTTCACGAAAGTCAGCAGCAGCGCCGGCACAAAACCGCCCTCCCGGACCAGCGAGCCGAATTCGTTCGGAACCGCGCGCAGAATTTTCGCGCCAAGCCCGGTAAACCCCACAACCAGCCCGTCACGGCACAGCAGAAAAACCGCGGAAAACAAAAGCGCGTAAAACAGCCCGGGTATCCGTTCTGCCGAGAGGGCCAGCTCGTCCAGCCTTTTAAGCAACTTTTTCATCGGCGAAAATTTCCTTTAAATACTGCCCGGTATAGGACCGCTTCACCCCGGCCACTTCGCGCGGCGTGCCGGTTGCCACTATAAAACCGCCCTTGTCGCCGCCTTCCGGGCCCATATCAATAATATGGTCGGCGGTTTTGATCACGTCAAGATTATGCTCGATGATAAGCACGGTGTTGCCCGCGTCCGCCAGCCGGTGCAGAACGCCAAGCAGCTTGTCAATGTCGGCGAAATGCAGGCCGGTGGTCGGCTCGTCCAGAATATACAGCGTGCGGCCCGTGGCGCGGCGGCTCAGCTCGGTGGCCAGTTTCACGCGCTGGGCCTCGCCGCCGGACAGCGTAGTCGCGCTCTGGCCCAGTTTTATGTAACCCAGCCCCACATCCTCAAGCGTTTTAAGCACGCCCGCGATCCTGGGAAGCGGACTCATGATTTCCAGCGCGCGGCTGACGCTCATTTCCAGCACGTCGGAAATGCTGTGGCCTTTATACTTCACGCTCAGCGTGTCTTCGTTAAACCGCCTCCCGCCGCATTCCTCGCATTTTACATAAATATCCGGCAGAAACTGCATCTGGATTTTTATGATGCCGTCGCCCTGGCACTTTTCGCACCGGCCGCCTTTGACATTGAACGAAAACCGGCCCGCCTCAAACCCCCGGCGGCGCGCCTCCGGCAGTTTGGCGAACAGCTGGCGGATTTCGGTGAAAACGCCGGTATAGGTGGCCGGATTCGACCGGGGAGTCCGCCCGATCGGCGACTGATCAACGATAATCACCTTGTTGATTTTGTCCATCCCGGATATAGTGTCATGCTTGCCGGCAATATCCTTGGCGCCGTTAAGCTCGCGAGCGAGCGCTTTGTACAAAATCTCATGCACAAGCGTGCTTTTGCCGGAGCCGGACACGCCGGTCACGCACACCAGCTTGCCGAGCGGAATTTCCACGTCTATGTTTTTCAGATTGAACTGCCGGGCGCCGCGTATCCTGAGCGCGCGCCCGTGTCCCGGCCTGACGAAAGCCGGAACGGGTATTTTACAGGCGCCGTTCAGATAGGCGGCCGTAAGCGATTTTTTGCTTTTAAGAATTTTCTCAAGCGAACCTTCGGCGATGATTTCGCCGCCGTATTCGCCGGCGCCCGGCCCGAGATCAACTATGTGATCGGCCTCGCGGATGGTTTCCTCGTCATGCTCCACGATCACGAGAGTGTTGCCGCTGTCGCGCAGGGTTTTAAGGGTGTCCAGCAAACGGCGGTTGTCGCGAGAGTGAAGCCCTATGGTCGGCTCATCAAGCACATACAGCACGCCCGTAAGCCCGGAGCCGATCTGGGTGGCCAGATGGATGCGCTGCGCCTCGCCGCCGGACAGGCTTTCCGACCTGCGGTCCAGTGTCAGATAGTTAAGCCCCACGTTGGCCAGAAAACCGATCCGCGCGTTTATTTCCTTGAGAATCTGGCGCGCGATCAGCAGTTCCCTGTCATCCAGCCTGAGCGTTTTGAAAAACCCCAGACAGTCGTCAACCGACAGCGCGGTCACTTCGGCGATATTTTTTCCCCCGACCAGAACCGACAGGGCTTCCGGCTTCAGCCGCGCTCCGCCGCAGACGGCGCAGGTGGTTTCGCGCATGAACCGGCTGAAAATTTCCTCGCGCACGAACTCCGACTCCGTTTCCTCGTACCGCCGGCGCAGATTGCCTATGACCCCCTCGAAGTTCTTATCCTTGCTGGCCCATGACACCCGGTACTGCCCCCCGCCGTAAAGGATGATGCCGCGTTCGGTTTTCGACAGCTTGTTCCACGGCACGTCGGTCGGGATATGTTCGCGCTCGCAGACATCCTTCAAAATCTCCATATAGTAAGAGGACCACGACGAAGTCCAGCGGTGGGTTCTGGTGGTTACCGGGCTGGCCCAGGCGGCGAGCGCGCCTTCGTCAATGGAAAGGCCCGGATCGGGGATCACAAGATCTTCCGCCGCTTCCATCTTTACGCCCAGCCCGGTGCAGGCCGGGCACGCTCCGTGCGGCGAATTAAACGAAAACAGGCGCGGTTCCAGTTCCGGGAAGCTTATGCCGCAATGCGCGCAGGCGCTGCTTTCGCTGTAAGTGGCCGAGGCGGCCTTTTTGCCGCCGGCGCGCGCTTCAATCATGACCAGCCCGCCGCAATGGCGGACAGCCGCCTCCACGGAATCGGCGAGACGTTCCCGGTCGGCGGGTTCTACCGCCAGGTCGTCAACAAGAAGCTCAATGTCATGTTTTTTGTAGCGCGCCAGAACGGGCGGCGAGGCAAGCTCGCAGATAACGCCGTCAACTCGCGCTTTTATGAAACCCGCCTTCCTGTATTTCGAAAAAACCTCTTCATAAGACCCTTTGCGTCCGCGTATGACCGGCGCGAAAATATAAACGGCGCGGCCGGCAAACCGCGCAAGGATATCCTGCACAATGCCCTGCGCCGACCACGTTTCTATGGCGCGGCCGCATTTCGGGCATTGCGGGCGGCCCGCCCGCGCGAAAAGCAGGCGGAAATAATCGTAAATTTCCGTAACCGTGGCGACGGTGGACCGCGGATTGCGGGAAGGGTTGCGCTGCTCTATGGAAATCGCGGGCGACAGCCCCTCGATATGATCCACATCCGGCTTTTCCATCAGCCCCAGAAACTGCCGCGCATAAGCCGACAGGCTTTCGACATACCGGCGCTGGCCCTCGGCATAAATGGTATCGAACGCCAGACTGCTCTTGCCTGAGCCCGACAGCCCGGTAATGACCGTCATCCTGTCACGCGGAATGCTCAGCGAGATGTTTTTGAGATTATGCTGGCGTGCTCCACGAATTATGATGTTGTCCATAGCCATTGTCGCCTTTCATAACATTTGTATAATATGATTCTAGCAATTTAGCCGAGGCGCCGCATGAACACAAAAAAGCTTGTTCCCGTCGTTCTGAGCATTCTGGCGACTTTCACGGTCGTGGCGTATCTCGTATGCGACGGATACAATGATTTCGTCAAAGTGCTCGCGGACGTGCGCCCGAAGTACCTGCTGTGGGCCATGCTGGCCTCGGCGGGCACTTATGTGTTCGTGGGGCTGTCGCTGTGGGAAGTGCTGCGGCTGCTGGGCTACCGCATCCAGCTGGGCGCGGTGATAAGCATAGCCTTTGTGTCCACCACGATAAACTATGTGGTTTCCTCGATGGGAGTCAGCGGGTTCGCGCTCCGGGCGCACCTGCTCCGGAAACGCGGCGTGCCGTTCGCGCAGAGCGTCACCACCAGCGTGGTGATAAGCGTGCTGATGTATTTCATTCTGGCGGTCATCATCATGATGGGCACGGTGCTGCTGCTGATCAAATCGGGCGGATCCAAACATGAAATGGTGGAGGGTGTGGCGGGCGCGCTCATGCTGCTGGGAATATGCTTCGGGTTCGCAAAAGCGTTTTTCGACCATGAGTTCCGCTATAAATGGATCCGCGCGCTCTGGCACGGGCTGAACCATATAATATATTTCTTCTCCGGCCCGCTCATACCGAAGGAAAGTTTCATTTCCTTTGAAACCCAGCTGGAGGAGGGTATCCTGATGATACACTCCAAAAAATCAAAGTTCACCGTCGCGATCCTCTGCATCTGCGGCGACTGGGTTTTTTCGATACTGGTGCTTTACATGGGGTTTCTGGCGGTCGGAATAAAAATGCCGGTCGGCAGTCTGGTGGCGGGTTTCGCGCTCGGAATGGTGACCACGCTTATTCCGGTGCTGCCGAGCGGGCTGGGCGCGATGGAACTGACGATGTCGGCCATTTACGCCAATATGGGAATAGACTGGAACGAGGCGTTTGTGGCCTGCCTTATTTTCCGCGTGGCGTATTATGTGGTGCCGTCGTTTTTAAGCATTTTCATTTACTGGGGGCTGAAACTCTCGGAGCCGCTTGATCTGGCCGAAGAAAAAGAAGCGGAGCTAAACATCATCAAAGGAGCAGCCAAATGATTTACGAACTGGCGGGCGTAAAACCCGACATCTCGGAAAAGGCGTACATACATGAAACCTCCGTCATAATAGGGCGGGTTAAAATAGCCGAATCGGCTTCCGTATGGCCGTGCGCCGCTCTGCGCGGCGACGTGGCCGGCATCACCATAGGCAAAGGCTCCAGCGTGCAGGATAACTGCACCGTCCATGTGGATCTTGATGCCGACACCGCCATAGGAGAATACGTTACCGTCGGGCACGGCGCGGTGGTGCACGGCTCGAAAATCGGTGACCGCTGCCTTATCGGCATGGGCGCGGTGGTGATGGAAAGCGAAATCGGGGAGGATTGTCTTATCGCGGCCGGGGCAGTCATCACGCCCGGCAACCGGATTCCGCCCCGCAGTCTGGTGCGCGGGGTGCCCGGCAAGGTCATGCGCGAACTGCGGCCGGACGAATTGACCGGACTGGTGCGCGCCGCGCAGGCGTATCTGAAACTGGGCGCGGAATTTACCGGCTCCTGCAAAAGGATAGACTGAATTATGACTGACTCTCGCAAAAAAATCGTTCTGATTGAAGACTCCAAGGAACTGGCGGTCGCGCTGGCAGGCGTACTGCGGCTTAAGGGCCATGAAGTGCTGCTCGCCAAAGACGGAATAACCGGCGTTGAAACTGTCCGCCGGGAAAAACCGGATCTTGTCCTGCTGGACCTGATGCTGCCCAAGCTGAGCGGCTATGAAGTCTGCCGCCAGCTGAAAACCGATAACGCCACATGGAAAATACCCGTGGTGATCATGTCCACCCTTTCCAAGCCGGAACAGGTGGACCGCGCCAAACAGGCCGGGGCCGATCATTTCATCGCAAAGCCCTACGACCTCGACAGCATAATTGACGAGATTCTGAAATTTCTATAGTGAACGGGCCTTACCGCATTTATGCCGCGCTGATTTCTTCGCTCGGGCCGCAAGGCTGGTGGCCGGTAACGCCCGCCGGCAAATTCAGGCCGGAATATAAACGCCGCGGATTTTATCTCAAAACCGAGCGCGAACGTTTCGAAGTGGCGGCAGGAGCGATACTTACCCAGAACACCACCTGGAAAAACGCTGAGAAGGCCATTATAAACCTCAATCTGGCGGGCGGCGCGACAGCGGAACTGATTCTTGCCGCTCCGCCTGAAAAACTCAGGGAACTGATACGGCCGTCCGGCTACTACACGCAGAAGGAAAAGAAACTCCGTATTTTCGCCGAACACGTCGTGCGGCGGCACGGCGGACGGGTCGGGGAATGGCTCGGAGGGCCGTTTGACGCGGTGCGCGCGGAACTGCTTGCGCTGTGGGGAATAGGGCCGGAAACGGCGGATTCCATCCTGCTCTACGCCGGAGAGCGCGTTACTTTCGTGGTGGATGCCTATACCCTGCGCCTCGCCCGGAGAATGGGCTGGCTGAGAAACGCCGATTATGACCTGGCAAAACGGTTTTTCGAAAACTCGCTGCCGCGGGAACTGAAAATCTTCAACGAGTTCCACGCTTTGACAGTAGCGCTGGGAAAAGATTTTTGCAGGCCAAAACCGCACTGCGCCGATTGTCCGCTTACGCAAATGTGCGCGAAACTTGCAGAGGAGTGAGCCGTTATGGAAAACATGGAAGCATTGCAGGCGTTTATAGACGATGGCAAGCCGTCGCTCGCGTATGAAATCCTGTCAAAACTCAAAACACACAGCGCCGCAACCGCCCGCATGACAGCGGATGCACTGCGGATGCTGGGCCGCTTCGACGAAGCCATCAAATGGTACCGGCAGGCAGGCCTTACGGAAAAAGATCCCGAAAACAAAGCCTGGCTGCTGCTGGGACTGGCCGCCTGCCTGCGCACGCTCGGCAGCGGAAAACGGGCTTACAAGGCCGCGGTCAAAGCCGGCGAAGCCGCGCGCGACCTTGAAATAGACGAACTGCTGGTCGCGGCCGAGCTTGAAGCCGCGCTCGCGCTGCGGGCGCAGGGCGAATTCGAGCAGTCGCTTTCCGGGCTGAAAGACGTTTTCAACACCTATCTGGCAAACAGCGATTATCAGGGTATGGGCTATGTGCACTGGGCCATCGGCGGGGTTTACCGGCTGCAGGGGCGGCTCGACCTGGCGGTGCATGAATTCAGCCGCGCAATCACTCTGGCGAAAAAAACCGGCGACGAAACCGCGCTGGGCTACGCCTATTTCGGACTGGCGGGCGCTTCGCGCATCGCGGGCAATATAGCCGACTCTGAAAAGTTCTACCGCCTGGCGGACACTATTTTTAAAGATTCGGACGACACTTTCGCCCGCGCCTACGTTAACTGCGGGCTAGCCAACGCGCTGCGCCAGAAAGGCGTGTACGATGAAGCCTTCACCCGCTACACCGAAGCCGACCGGCTGTATTCCTCGATCAACGACGAGCCGGATCTCGGCTTTGTCAAATGGGGGCTGGGCAGCATTCTGCTTAAACGGGGCGAACTGAAAAAAGCGTTCGAACAGTTCAAACTGGCCGAAAAACTGTTTTCAAAATATGACGAGAAACGAGGCCAGCTGCTCACCCAGTTTTCACTCGCTTGCGCCGATTACCTGCTCGGCAACCGCCGGCAGGCCGCGACCCGGTTTGACCGGGCCTATAAAACCGCGCAGAAAGAAGGCCTGTATACATATCTGGAGTCTTTCACTTAAAGAGGGAGGGTCGGATGAAAATACCGAAACTGGCGGGGTTATCGGCCATACTGCTGCTATGCGGCTGCTTCAGCGAAGTGCGGGTGCAGGGCACGCCGGAAGAAATAGCCGCGCGAACGGCCGCGCTCATTGACAAAGGCGACACCGACTCGGCTGTGCTGGAGCTTAATTATCTCCTGCGGCGGGATCCGGACTATGTGCCCGCCTACTGCCTGCGCGCCAACGCCTACGCAAAAGCCCAGCAGTTTCCGCAGGCGATTGAAGATTACACCAAAGTCATAGAACTGAGCTCCACAACCGACTGCGGGAACTACGGTTCGGTGTTTTATGACCGCGGGTACTCCTATTTCATATCCGGGAAACCGCTGAGCGCCGCCAAGGATTTCATACAGGAAGTCAAACGCAACCCGCAAAACGGGGCGGCTTACGGGCTCATGGCGCGCGCACTGCGCGATGAGTGCTTCTTCGCCAAAGATGCCGGCATGCCGAACTGGATCCGTTACTGCGCCCGCGCCATAGACAGTTTTGATAAAGCTTACGCTGTTTCCGGCGGCTCCCAGCCGTTCTTTGACAAAGCGGTGGTGTATAACCAGATGGGCTATTACAAAAACGCCATGTCGGAGCTTGGCAAACTGCACGCCGCGCCGGGCAAGGATATCAGGCCCGCCGATATTTGCTACGAAACCGCGCTCGCGCTGTACGGGCTGCAGGATTACCAGAACTCCGTCGAACAGTTTACCCGCGCAATTGCCCTTGACACCGACAACTTTGAATATTATTTCAGGCGCGGGCTGGCGTTTTCCGCGCTGGAAGATTACAAATCCGCGATACTTGATTTCAACACCGCGCTTTCCTATCGCGGCGGCTTCACCGCTGCGCTGCGCGCACGAGCCGACGCCGCGCAGCGGCAGGAATATGCTTTAGACCAAATTCAAGGCGGCGCCACCGGCTCCGGCCTGAAATGATTGCAACAATTTGCTCGCGGATTTTAAACGGGCGCGCACGGGAACTGACCTTCCCCCCCCGTTTGCCAGACAATAAGGCCGGGCAATCGGCGCTCCGCCCGTGCATCAATAACGGAAAGCCGATGTACAGCCCGGCATTCACTTTGGGTTTATGGATTATCTGACAGTTTGAGAACTGGAATATGCCGGGCACGCAACGGCTTGACCATGTTCGCGCAAACCCCGGACAAGATTTAACGTCACTGCCTAAAAATACCGGAGCCGCAGGCATCGGCTCCGCCAAAAACCATTGCCGGGCCGAATTTTAGAGGCAAGCGATTCTGACGTCAGTCCCGTGTTTCCAGAGAGAACTCAAGCTGGCGGCATTTAAGAACAGCGCCGGGATTTTGCGGCGCGGCATTCGTGTCAAGCGAGCCTTCGACGGCACAACCCGGCACCTCGGCAACCTTGTAACCCAGTTTCCACTCGTTATACGGATAGGAAGGATAAAGATCATGCCCTGCGCTGTCAACCAACAAGCAGCTGATATCATGGCCCGCCGCATTTATGGCCAGTGGATCGGGATCTTTAACGCTGATACCTTCTTTGGCCGCAGAACAAATGCCGTTTCTGATATCCGCCGGCAAAGCGGACAGATCGCCGTCCGCCGTAACATATGCCTTGATTTTTTCGGAAGCTTTTTTCAGCACGAACGCGGCCTCTTCCCTGCCGGCGTTTTTTTTGTCGGCGGTGAAACTGGAAATAATCACCGAAAAAATCGCCGTAACCGCCGTGGCGATGATGATGAGCCCGACAAGCCCCTCCACAAGGCTGAGACCGTTTTGATTAAGAAACTTTCCTTTGCACATTTTCATCACGGATTGTTACTGGCATGCAGGCATATCTTCCGACCCGGTGGCGACACATTGCCCGGACGTGGTAATGCGATACGTCCACGCCGCATAATCGCCGGAAATGCGCTTGGCGCAGGCATAATAACCGGCCGCGCAGCAAGGACTGCCGGCCGCGGTGCCGTTACAGACATAGAAATAATATTTCTTGCTGTAACTCATATTTATCAGGTATCCTTTGGCGACAAGATGGCCGGCGGTCATAACCGAACTTACGCCGTCGCCTGACGCTGCTTCCAGATTGGGCGCGACCATGCTGTTGTTTTTTACGGTAAGCCGGTCCATAACGGTCATACGCACAGCTGACGCGATAGCTTGCGAAGAAACCTGGGCATCCTGCGCGGCGGCGTTTTCAAGAGTTTTGCTGTACTGCGGTATGGCAATCGCCGCCAGAATACCCATCAGAAGCAGAACCACCAGAATTTCAACCAGCGTAAATCCTCTGTTTTTCATGATTCGCACCTTTTTTCTATTTCCCGCTGATTTGCGACAGCTGGAAAATAGGCATAAACACCGACATCACGATTACCGCGATTATACCGCCGATACCCACGATCAGGATAGGGTCAATCATCGAGGAGAACCGGGCGATGAACTGATTAATCTGCTCGCTGTAAAATCCCGACAGCGTTTTGATGATATCCGGCAGTTTGCCGGACTCTTCGCCCATCCACATCATTTCGGTGACCAGGCTTGGGAAAATACCCGTGTTTTTGAAAGCGACAGAAATTGATTTGCCGGAAGCCACTTCGTTTTTCACGTCCCGCAGGGCTTTCTGGACAATCAGATTCTTGTTGAAAGATCCTTCCAGCACGGTAATGGTATTAAGAATGCTCACGCCGCTCTGGATAAGCGTACCCATTGTTGTGAGCAGCCGCTCGTATATTACATTGCTGACGAACTTGCCGAAAACCGGCATGGACATCGTTGTTCTGTTCCAGCTCATCAGACCGGCTTCGGTCGAAATCCAGAATTTAAAACCCACCACAATCCCTATTAACGCAAGAAGCAGCATGGCGAGATTATTCACCACCATGTCCGACATGGCAACCACCACCGCGGTTACCGCCGGCAGTTTCAGATTGAAATCGCGGAAAATACCGGCGAAAACAGGCACGATATAAACCACGAAATAAGCCAATACGCCCAGCGACATTACCAGCAGCACCGAGGGATACGCGATTGCCGTGATGATTTTTCCTTTCAGCCCTTCCTGCTTTTGTGTGTAATCCGCTATCTGGCGCAGCGCGAGCGGCAGCTGTCCGCCCATTTCGCCGGCCTGAACGAGCGAAACCCAGATGGTATCGAATGTTTTCGGATGCTTTTCCAGCGCCTTGTAAAGCGCGCCGCCGGCAGAAACTTCCTTGGAAACTTCGCCGAGCACGGCGGATAAATTCCGGTCGGAATTATGCTCGCCCAGCAGGGAAAGCGCGCGCACCAGCGGAACGCCGCCTGCCAGCAGGGTGGCAAGCTGCTCGCTGAAAAACGCCAGAGTCTGCCCGTTCACTTTTCCGCCGGCGCCGGCCTTTTTGAAGCCGCCCATGCTCTTTTCGGCTTCCAGCTGGATAGACAGAATAAAATACCCCTTATTCTGCAATGTCAAAATTGCCTGATCCTCGTCACCCGCTTCAAGCACGCCTGTAGACGCGGTTCCCTGCGCATCCTGCACAGTATATACATATTTCGGCATTTAGCCTCCCGTTTTCCTTGAAAGTCCCATCCCTATAATAGCAAATACCCGCCGGCAAAAGCCGGGGAACCTGCCCATACGGCCTTCGGTTAACCCTCGCTTACTGTAGCCGACAGCACTTCATCCACAGTTGTAACGCCCTGCACCACTTTCCGCCAGCCGCTGGCGCGCAGATTCCATGCGCCCGTCTTGGCGCCGGCAACGCGCAAATCCGCCAGATCCTGCGTTTTATAGATGATCTGGCGCATTTCCTCGTTTATCAGATACACCTCATAAATGCCGCGCCGGCCCTTATAACCCGTGCGGGAACATTTATCGCATCCGCGGGCCTGATAAAACACCCACTTGGATGTGTCCACCTGGCCTTTGAAATTGCATTCCCGCAGCAGCTGGTCCACTATCGCCTGCTCCGGCTTGTAGGGCTGTTTGCAGCTGGGGCATAACATTCGTATCAACCGCTGCGAAGCCACCAATGCCAGACTGCTCGACAACAGAAACGGTTCCATTCCCATATCAATCAGACGCGGCACCGCGCCAAGCGCCTCGTTTGTATGCAAAGTCGAAAGCACCAGATGGCCTGTAAGCGCTGCGCGCAGACAGGATTCCGCCGTTTCCTGATCGCGCACCTCGCCGACCAGAATTACATCGGGGTCCTGCCGCAGGAACGAGCGCAAACCCGCCGCAAACGTAAGCCCGATCTGCGGCTTCACCTGCACCTGACTGATGCCCTGCAGTTTATATTCCACAGGATCTTCCAGCGTCATGAAATTCATTTCCGGGGTTTTTATGGTGTTAAGGATCGCATTCAGCGTGGTGGTTTTACCGGAGCCGGTGGGACCGGTCAGAAAAATCAGGCCGTGCGGATAAGCGGCGGCTTTTAAAAAATCTTCGCGCTGACGCGGCTCAAAACCCAGCTTTTCAATATTAAGCTCGACGCTGCCCTTGTCGAGCACGCGCAAAACCAGTTTTTCACCGAACACCGTCGGGCAAACCGATACGCGGACTTCAATGGTCCGGTTCTGGTATTTGATGGCGAAATTGCCGTCCTGCGGCAACCGCCGCTCGGCGATATCCAGTTTCGAAAGAATTTTTATGCGGGAAATCAGTGCCGCCACCAGCTCCTTGGGCGGCGGCGTGCGTTCGAAAAGCACTCCGTCTATGCGGAACCGCAGACTTACGCGTTCATCAAAAATTTCCAGATGGATATCGCTTGTCCGCTCGGATATGGCCTGCTTGAGAATGGCGTTAACCACGCGGATTGACTGCGCGCCTTTCGTGTCGCCCACGATGACCTTGTCCAGATCGAGCTTGCCGTCCACGGCAGAAAGATCTTCCCCGACGCCATCGCCGCTGTCCTGGGTAATCATTGCCGCTTCAATCAGGTCGGTGGCCTGATAGAAACTGTCAATCGTATTCAGGATTTGCGCCTTTGTGGAAATAAACGGCTGTATTTCCATGTTGCTCATCAGACGCAGGTTGTCCACTATAAGCACATCGGTCGGATCCATCATCGCAACAGCCAGACTGCCGCTTTCCTTAAAAAGCGGCACCAGCAGATGTTCGCGGGCGTATTTTTCAGGTATTATCTTTTCCAGTTCCTGCCCTTTTTCCGGCGCAAGAATTTTGTTGCCGGTTGAAGCAAACGGTATGCCGAGCTGCTTTGACAGCGCCTGCGCCACCTGCTCATCCGTGGCGAATGCAAGTTTTACAAACGCTTCTCCGATCAGACAATTATGCTGTGTCTGAAATTTAAGCGCTTTCTGAATCTTATCCTCATCCAGAACGCCATCTTCGATCAGTATTTCGCCAAGCCGTTTATGTGCCATAGTAGTAGTAACTCAGAAACCGCGCAATTCTAGTCCACCAGAATAGTGGGCGTAATTATGATAACAAGATCAGTATTTGACCGCGTGT
Organism: Elusimicrobiaceae bacterium; assembly: GCA_028700325.1. NCBI lineage: Bacteria > Pseudomonadati > Elusimicrobiota > Elusimicrobia > Elusimicrobiales > Elusimicrobiaceae > Elusimicrobiaceae bacterium. The sequence goes on from JAQVSV010000019.1 coordinate 20,665, forward strand.
GGCTTACGCTGGTGAAAAGCCAGCCGAGAATGGGTATATAACCCAGCAGCGGCACTTTTCTTACGGTTTTATTATCGCTTGAAGACAACAGACCGCCGATAACCACCGCCTGCCCGTTTTTAACGCGCACCAGCGTGGAGGCGCCGCGGCTGACCGGGTCATAACTGACACTCTCGGAACTGGATATGGCCGACGCTTTGACATCGGAATAAGACGGCTGCACCATCAGCGTAATATAGCCCTCTTTGTTGACCTGCGGCGTCACGGTCAGTTTAAGGCCCGTGTTGGCGCGTTCGATTGATGAGGTGGATGTTCCGCCGCCGGCATCCGACACCGACTGGCTGGTCCCGACCGCCTGTTCGCGGCTGTTGGTGATAATCGCCGTCTTATTATTGAGAGTCACGATTTTGGTGTTGCCAAGATACCGCGCCTCGGCTCTGGACACCAGCGCCCGCAAGGTCACCTGAAGCTGGGCAAGCGACAGATAGCCCGGCGTGCTGATAGACCCGTTAACGGAAGATTCTGACGGAAACATTTTCCAGTCGCCGTTGTTGATCGAACGCTCGCCAAGAGGAAAATCCGTATCGCGAACCGGCCCCGTATAAGTGGCCAGCTCGCCGGTGTTGCCGCCCCAGTCAATGCCCAGTTCATTCACCCGGTCGGTGTTGATTTCAATTATTTTGGCCTCGATAAGCACCTGCGGAGCCTTGCGGTCCAGCTCGGCTATAATCTGTTCCACCTGAGGAAAAACTTCCGCTATATCCGTCACGATGAGGCTGTTGGTCCTCGGCTCGATGGCCAGCTGTCCGCGCGTTGAAAGCACCGTGCGCAGCACATTGAGAATGGCGATACCGCTGTCCGCTCCACCCGCCATAGCGCCGCTGTTGCCGCTGCCGGATGAACCGGACATTCCACCCATTCCACCCATCATTCCGCCGGATGAAGGCGCGATTGATGCCGTGATGGAGCTGAGCTCGGAACTGTTGCTTCCTATCGAGATAAGCGAAATATAGTTGAGCGTGTAAATTTTCGTAACAAGATTGGGCGCCTCCACCGAACGCTTGGCGATTACATAAGTGTTGCTGGTGCCGATGCGCTGATAGGTCAGGCCGCGCACCTGAAGCAGAATTTCAAGCGCTTCGCGTACGGAAACTTTATTAAGGATCGCCGTCACCGTCTTCGCCTGCAAGCCTTCGGTCACGATAAAGTTCACCCGGGCCTGCGAGGATATGATTTCAAGAAAAGCGCTTAACGGCATTTCCTTGGCGCGAACCGTAACCTTCGCGTCAAGCGGATTGTGCAGTTCCTTCTTTTCATACAAGGGATCGTCAACCTTGGAACCGGAAATCTCTATCGGAGTGCCGGGCGTGGTGTTTTTCGGCATTGAAAAAGTATCATCCCCGCCGCCTACCGCGCCGCTTGAACCGCCCTGCAAATCCTGCTGGAATTGCGGGTCCAGATCATTATTCGCCGCATAGACAACAGGCGTCAGCAATACCTGCTGCAGCGTCAAGACAATCGCCAGCAGTAATCTACAATTAAACATACGCAACCCTCCGGATGACTATTTAAGATCCTTGAAAAACGTAGTTCCCTTATATGTGAACCACACCCGGTTGCCCTTGGTGGCGGTAACCAGCACAAAATCACCGTCCACCTTGGCGTTGTTGCCGACCGTGACCACGGAACCGTTTACAACAACCTGATTGCCCACAATGCCCTGCACAATTATTTTCGCCTTCAAATCTTCCGGCCTGGAGCGCGGCCTGGGCTTTGGCGCATTCCGCATCCGCTCCTCTTCCCGTTTGCGCTTTATTTCGTCCTCTTTCTGCCGGCGCTCCGCCGCAACCCTTTCTATTTCCGCAACTGAAATAAACGGGTTCTTGTCACTCTTGGGCAGAAACAGCAGCTCGCCCAGATCGGATTCGTCCGCTTCCGGCTTTGTCAGCGGCTGCAACTTAATATCGTCCGCAGGCTGCTCAGTGGAGGAACTTTCCTTGACTTCAGCCTCCGCGGTTTCGGTGCCTGAAGCCACCGCAGGCGGCGTGACTGCGGCAGGCTGTTGTTGGGCCTGCTGCTCAGCCGGCTGCGCTGGCGCCTCCGCGACAGGCGGTTCGGCCGGCCTTCCTCCAAAAGTTTTCTTCCACCATAAGTACCAGTAGATTATGCTTCCGGCTATCACCAGCGCGTATACAATGTTTTTATTTTTCTTGTTCATCAAATACAACCCGTTTTAATAAAAAATCGTAGTCACCGTAACCGACAGATCAACCATTCCCATGACTTCCGTTTTGGCCATCCGAGCTTCGGTAATGGCGATATATTTCGGAGAATTTTCAAGCCTGGCAATAATTTCCCCGGCACTCTTAAACGGAACCCGCAACCGGAATCCGACCGAGGAAAGCGTCAGCCCGGAAATGACCGTTTCCCGCGGCGCGTTTATGGAATCCGGAACAAAATGAAGATCGTTGCATAAATCGTTAATTGTCTTGCCCAGAAAATCGTCCTTGGAAGACATTTTCGGCAAACGCTGAGTAAACGAATCAAGGCTGGCTTTGGTTTCCTGGAAAGCGCTTGCGTACTGGGACTGTGCCTCCAGCGATTCTATCCGCGCTTTCCGCACGATATGCCCTTTTCTTATCGGCTTGTAAATAGTCGAATAGGAAAAGAAAAACAAGACGAATCCCGTTAAAAGCGGAAGCTTGAAATGCCCGATGCCTTTCGTCTGCACCATTGATAAAACCAGCCAGACGTTATCTTTCAGATCCGCCAATAATGTTGCAATATCAGTTTTTCGCGCCATAATAAATCACTTTACTTCTGTACATTTTATTTCGAATCTCGAGGGTTCCCCTTTTTCCTTTGCGGTATCAAACTGCATGGAGAACTTGTTGCCCGACTCGGTATAAACCTTCATCGCCTCATCCTTCTTAAGCGCTTCCTTGATCGTGTTCGCCAGGTTCACGTCATTTTGCGGGTCGTTCGTCTGCACGCCGCCGGAGATAGACACCTCCGTGTTTACGCCAATCTGCCGGACATAGGAAAGCGCGGTGATCCAGGTTGATTTGGGTATGGCATCCGTTATCGCGACAAGCTGGGGCGTAAAAAACGTGGTCTCACTCATAATGGCCCTGATTTTGCTTTCTTTCTCATTGAACTGCGTGACCACATCCGCAATCTGAGCAGCATCCCTTTCGGCAAATTCCGAAATCTCCGGCGTGTTTTTTTTCAGGTTCGAAATCGTTAAATTCATTTTGACCGTCTTCATATAGGACAGGCCCGCCAGCAACAGCACCAGCGCCGCCAGACTCGACGCAAGGAAATACGCGAACAGCTGCGTTTTCTGATCATCAATGCTTACCCGCTCTTTTTCGATCAGATCCAAAAGACCCGACTGGTCCGGCATATAGCACAGCGTGCACCCGATCGCCGCCAATGTGCCCCAGTCCAGCTCCTGAAGATTCACCACTTTTTTGGGATCCCATTGCTTTACAGAGAGTTTGGAATCCTCCTCGATAATCCCCTGCCATAATTCCAGATTGACGCCGCTGAGCAAAATCTCCGAAAAAATGGTGGTGCCGAGCTGCTTGTTTATAAAATCAACCGAGCCGCGCACATCAAGCCGCCGCCGCTCGGTTGACTGCGCGTCTTCAAAACTCACTTCCCTAAACAGCAGCGGCACATCTTTATGCGTAAGCAGCAGATGCGCCACGCTCGCGTCAAAATGCGCGAACGCCTTGCCGTCGCCTCCAGTCGCACCCAGCACGGAAAACGCCCGGGTTACCGATGACGACGCCACTTCTATGCCCATCAGTTCGTACCCGATTTTGGCAATCCCCGTCTTGATGGCGCCGGAGATCTTTTTGTTGGTTATGCCGAACAGCACGCCCAGTTTCGAGCGCGTTTCCTGGGGATTGAAAGGATAGGCGTGAAAATCAAAAACCGACTCGTCAAACGGAAACGGCACATACTTCTTGGCTTCCAGCGGTATTGACTGGCGCCAGAACCGGCGTTCCACATACGGCATGAGAAAATGCCGGAACACCGCAAACTCCGGAGAAAGCGTAACCTGCACATTTTTCGTATCCCACTTTACCTTTTTAAAGGCTTCCTGCATCGGCAGCAGCCATAAATTTTCATTGATGAAGAATTCCGAATGCATGGCGGAGGCACGGCCGATATCCGTGTCCGGCCCGCGTAAATGCGCGATGGGAATCTTCACAAACCGTTCTATCCGCACGGTTTTGGTTTCGGTGCGCACTTCCGCCGCATAGATCGCGTCGAGGCTTATGTAAACCCCGATGCAGCTGCTCAGCCGCACCTGTTTTATTCCCACCAGACTTTCTAATAATCCCATATGTGTAACACCTTGGCTTTATTTGCCTGTCACCATTCGGACTTCAACTATCGCGCGGCTCTCGGCGGAAACCCGCGTTTTAATCGTCACCTTGCCCAGATCCACGCCGTATTTGGAAGTAAGCATTTCCGCAACTTTCTGCGCCCGCGCATGCGCCATATTCTGTGCGTCGGGCTCTTTGTCGCCGGCGGTGCCGGTAAGAATGATTTGTGACATGGGATACGCAGTCATGGACTCCGACACCTGCCGCACCGTAGCGCCTCCGTTCGAACTCAACTCCGAACTGCCCGGCCGGAACGCTATGGTATACTTGACCTGGCTGTCATCCTCGCCTTCAGCTTCATCGGTATCGGGCATATCTTCATTGCCGATATCGCCATCTTCTCCGGAAGCGGCGGTTTTCGCTGCGGATGCCGGTTCGGCGCCGTCCGCTGTGGCATTTCCGGAAGAATCGCTTTCCGCGGCAGTTTCCGTTTCGGAGGGCTCCTCATTCACGGCGGCTTCCGGTTCAGCGCTTGCGGTCGCGCCGATTTTGCGCCGCTGGGGTTTTTCCCTGTCCAGCGAGCGAGCCGCCCTGCGTCCGCCCCCCCCCGTTCCGCCGCCCGACAAAGCCTTCTGCAACGCAACGGCGGGAGTTGCAACCGGCCCGCCTAAAATTGTAACCGGCCGCCTTACAATCCGCTCCCGGCCGACTATGTCGGCGGCCGCGACAACCGCTATATATTTCCCCGGCGGATAAGGCTCGCCGAAAAAGTCTTCCCGTCCGTTCCAGAAAACCTGATGATAGGCGGACTCTTCGCCCGTGGCATCCTGCACGACATGCAATCTCCGCTTCTCGTCGTAATACAATAACTGGAATTTCCAAAACGATATCCTAGCGCCGGTTTCCTCAACCGCAAATTCTACGATCGTGCCTTCATTTTTCACCGGATCGAACGAATCTTCGCTTACGCCCAATGTAATCAGCGGCGGATTATCCGAATCCGACTGCGCGGTAATAACGGTGTTAATGGGCTTGTCATAATAAAACAGAATCCCCAAGCCGGGAATATTTTTAAATTTCGCGGGCAGCTCGTGCGAGGTGATATTGAGGTTGACCGAAAGACGGGCCGTGGAAATACCCTTGCGGGAAAAATAGGAATTGACCGCCATCGCGCGCCGCATATCCACTATTTTCGTGTCGGCCGCGTAGATGCCCTCCGGCAGAATAAGGAAAGTCGCTTTGCCGAGCGTATACATTACCGTCGCCAGATCATCCAGGATATTGTCCGCTTCCGGGCGGAAATTCATGTCCTTCGTAAAAACCACATCGGGATCAAGACTCACCGCTTCCGGCTGTTCGCCGTTCATATAAACCTGCACGCCCTGCACCTTGTTCAGCCGCAAAAGCGCCATTCTGCGTATCTCGGAAATCTTGCGCTCGATCCGCTGCGCCATAATAACGCGCCGCTCTTTCGTGACGTTGCCGACCAGCCGGTCACTCTCTATGTTTTTCGGCATGGAAGCGGAAGGCCGGTAATACTTGGTTTCGCCGGAAGCGCCGTCCGGCAAATTCTTCGAAGGCACTCCGGGATACATGGTACTTTCGTCGTCCTGCGAAGTCTGCTCGGCGCTGCCGTCGTCCATGGAACCGAACCGCTGGTTAATCCGGTTGATATAATCGTTCGCTATGGCCTTCTCGCTCGGGTTGCCGGTCACGAGAATATCAAGAAATTTGTCCATCGCGTCGTTGTAGCGGTTCTCCCTGTACAGCCGCACGGCCTGGGTCATGTCGCGGCTCATGCTCGGTTTGCCCGAACGGGAATCATAGTCGCCCGCGGCAAAAACGCCGCAGGCGCCAAACGCCAGCAGCAACCCGCCCAGAATAAAGCTCTTACATTTGACGCGATATGTCATATCATTTTTTTCCAAAGCTTACCGTATATTATAATAATTTTTCAGTTTTGGGAACCCTGTTGCAGGCGCGCCAGATTTGCCTGCGCTTCTTTATTGTGCGGATCCGCGTCCAAAACCCGGCCCAGCAGGCTCCGCGCGGACGCAAAATCGCCCTGCGCGGCGCTGATGGCGGCCAGTCCCGCGTTGGCGCCCACGCTCCGCGGGTTGCGGGCCAGCACTGCGGCGAGCGTTTTTCTCACGCTGTCATAATCATGCCTGGCATAGAAAAAGCGCGCCTTCAGAATGTACGGAAATTCCCATTGCGGATACTGCGCTATTTCCCGCTCGATCGCGGCCAGCAGGGCCGGATCGGAATTGCGCTGGTCAGCCTTTTGACCCAGTTCGCGCGCCCTGACAATCCGGCCAAGCAGCGGCGGCGACGACGCCTGCCCGGCTTCCCCCAGCACCCGGCGGTAGTTGTCGAACAGCACGTCTGACAGCGGCGACTGCAGCACTCCGTTCTCAAAAACACGCCGCGCAGCGGCGGTATCGCCCGCCGCGACTTCCATTACGCCCAGAACGCTTTGAATCGTTATGTCCTGAGGAAATATCCGCGCCGCGTCGCGCAATGCCGACAGGCAAAGCGGCGCATATTTTTTCTGGTCGGACAGGAAAATTTCCGCCATCAGGTCGTATGTCCTGAAATTGAACGGATTGATGAACGAACAGATCCGCGCGCCGTCAAGCGCCGCGGATAGATGGCCCAGCTTGCGGTCTATCAGTGCGCGGTTAAAGAAAATTTCATCATATCCCGGATTGGCGGAAAGAGCGCGGTTATATGCGTCCAGAGCTTTTTCATCGTCGCCGGCCCGCGCATAGGAATTCGCCAGTTCATAAAGCGCGTTCACCTCGCGGCCGGGCCGGGCGGCGGATTTTTCCAGCGCGTCAACGGCCATCGAGATTTCGCCGCGCCGCGCGTAGGCGAAACCTTTGAAATAATAAATTTCACGCATCCATTGGCCGTACCAAAACCAGATACAGGCCGCAAGCGCCACGGTCATGAGCCCGGCAACGAGCCTGCGCGCTGTTTTATTCGCGAATCGCAAAGAAACCACGCGCACTCCGCAGCACTCCGCTCCTACCGTGCCGGCAAACCACCAGAAAATAAACGCCGGCACGGAAAAATGCAGTGACACGTTCAGCATGTTGTCAGCCAGCATTCCGGCCATCCCCGCTGCCGCGCCGGCGGCGAACAGGCTTGCGGGCGCGGCCGTTCTGCGCCGGAACGCGAAATAACCGGCGAAAAAAACCGCGAACAGCCAGATCCGCGCGCCAAGACCTATAATCCCGGTCTGGGAAAACGCTTCCAGAAATTCGTTATGCGCGTTATTGGCGTGAGTCCGCAAATCTTTAATCTGCGGCATCATGCCCAGCATGGGACCCTGATAGTACGGATAAAACATCTCCAGCGTTCCCCAGCCCTTGCCGGTGAACGGATTTTCAAGCCCCATGGCAGCGCAGTTTGACCAGATAAGAAGCCGCTGATGCCAGGGCGAGTACATGCTGTCCTGCGCGCCAAGCGCGGCCAGCGAGGATTTCTTCATGCCCTTAAGCTCCAGCACGCGCTGCACAACCGAAGGGTTATACTGCGTTCCCGAGCCGGACGGCCAGAACGGCACAATAAACAGACACAGCGCGCCCAGCGCCAGCGCCGGTTTGGCGGCCCGGCGCACCAGAACCCGAACCTCCGGCAGCGCCAGCAGAAACGCCAGGCCCGCAAGCGCACCCAGCCACGACGACCGGGTAAGGCTGCACAGCAAAGACATCGCATAAAGCACAAAAATCCCGCCGTAAGCCATGCGCCGAACACCCGATGCCCTCAGAAAAAAAACAAGAACCGAAGGCAGCAGCACCACAAGATATGAAGATAAAAAATTCGGATTGCCGAAAGTGGACACCGACCGCGCGCCGTAAGGATTGAGCGCGCGGGTCCAGACAGGCTCCACGCCGAACTACTGCAGCACTCCGTAACCCGCGGCAAGCGCGCCGGTCGCG
>JAQVSV010000020.1 GCA_028700325.1 Elusimicrobiaceae bacterium
GTCTTCGCCGCTGTCCGCATAATCGCCCGCGGCTTCTTCAAACGCTTTGCGCATCCGGCCCAGCTGTTCCGAAAGTTCCGCCGCAAGCCCCGCAGCCTTCTTGAAATCGCGCTCCTTCAGAGCCTGCATGAGCCGGGCCGCCAGATCCTTCGCTTTGGCAACCGGTACATAATGGAGCCTGCGCTCGTCCTGCCCGTTTACCTCGCGCAGGTCGGGCATGGATGAGATAAGCGCGTTCAGTTCGTCAAGCTGCCGCTGGATCTGCGCGAGATTGCTTTCCAGCTGCGCCCATTCCTGCCGCGTCGCGCCCGCGCCGCCGTTTTTGGCGAAGTCTTTTAAAACGTTTTCCAGACTGTCCTGCGTGTCGGACATGTTATACGCGGCGTTTTCGAAATCCTTGTAAAACTGGAATTTCCGCTGCGCCGCCACGCTTTTCGCCATCCGGCCAAGCTCCCGCGCGAGCACGCGGGCGGTTTGCGGCGCGCCCGGCTCGCCGTTTCTGGCGGACCGGGCAAACCGTCCGGCCTCCGTCCCGCCCAGATATTCCCGCTTGGCCGACAGCGACCGCAGTTCCTGCCTCACCCCGTCATTAAGATAGGCGTCGCTTTCGGAAACCGCAAGCAGCCCGTCAAACTCCGCCGCCAGTTCGCGCCACTGCCGGGCGAGCGACCGGTCAGTCATGTTCGTGAACGCCGCCGTTGACCCGGCCAGCGCGTCCGCCGTTTCGGCGTAACTGCGCGCCAGTTCCAGCAGGCCCCGTTCAACTGCCATCATACCCGCTTCGGCGCGGATGTGGCGGGCCGCATAATCACGCACTATAATAACGGAAGGCGCGCTTTTCCCGGCCGCGCCGGAGCCGTCGAACGCGGAAACTGTCAAATTAACACGCGCGCCGTCCGGATAGCCGGCCAGGCTCAGCACCGTGTCGCCCAGCTGGCGGACGGGGCCGGGCGGACGGTACCGCCGGATCACTCGCGAACCGGAAAGCTCCGGCACGGCGGCTCCGTTTATAACGGTTTCATAATCAACGGACAGGGCCAGCAGCCCTATATCGTCCGCCGCCTCGTAAACCACCGGCACCGTATCGCCCGGCGAGCTTTCGGTTTCATAGGAAGGCGACAGCACCGCCGCCGCCGGCGGGTTATCAGGCGCCGCGCGCAAGGAATACTTGAACGGGGCCGGATCGGCCCAGCCGTCAGCCGAAACCAGCCGGAACCAGAACTCGGTATCGCCCTGAAGCGGGAACGAGGCGGAATACACCCCGCCGCGCCCGCGCGTCAGCATGACCGGCGGCTGCAATAATGAAGACCCGCCGGACGAAACGGCGCGCACCAGTTCCGCCCGGGAAAGCGGTTGCGCGGTTTTGCCGGAAACTGTCACCCGGCTCGCGCGCAGTGCCTGCGCGCCCTCCGGCGCGGCCTCCTCATAGGCGGCGCGGCCGCTGTAGCTGGGCGGAAAGATCCGCGCGGTCACTCCGGTCAGCGCGGGATAATCACGCGGCGACACAAGATACGCCCGGCTTGCCAGATCCCGCCAGCGCACGCGATAATAAACCGGCTCGGTCACCCGCTCCAGAGCCGCGAAAAAAACGCCGCCGCGCGCGGAAAAATGCCCGGCAAGCCACGGCCCGCGTTCCGCTTTCAGTTCCAGCACGGGCACCCGGCCCGAACCGGTTTTATCAAGAACCGTTATGGCGACAGGCGCGCCGCGCGGCACGGCGATATCGCCGGGCCGGATTTCGAAATAGGTTTCCGCGGGGATGATTTTCACGGGCGCCAGCGCCCGCATCAGGCAATCCGGGTCTCGCAGTGCAAACGGCGCGGTTGCCGCGCCGCAGATAAAACCGCAGCACAGCAAAACAGCCGCGCCGCGGGTGACCCGCAAAGGAAACACCGGCTCGGCTTCATGCTCTTTCAGCAACCGGTCCGTGACGCGGATATGCGCCTGCGCCAGCTCCGCCGACACCGGCCCGCGCAGTCCGTGTTTTACAAGGCTGACAGCGGAAGCCAGATAATTGCCGAGCGCGGGAATGCGGCTCGCCACATCGCGCGCAAGCGCGCCGTCCGCCAGTCCGCGCAGGCCCGCGCCAACCGCCCGGCCCGCGAGCGCCAGTCCCCCGGCGGAAACAAAAACCAGCAGCGCCATGCGGACAGACCGGGAAAGCGCGAAAACCCGGTCAGCCCAGAACAGCGCGCAGACCGCCAGCGGCAGAAACCCGGCCAGCCGGGCGCACAGGTCCAGCGCAAGCGCGCGGGCGCGGCGCAATCTGTAGCGGCTGAACGAGGTCAGAACCGGCCGGGATCGGGGCATATTGTCTATTTTCGCATTTTTTTCTCCGGCGCACATGGCCTTCCGCAAAACCCGGTGAAATTTTGTACCATGACGTATACAATCCATTATGCCGCGCGCCGCATGCGCGGCCGGAGGAAACGTGACAGAAAATCAGGAACGCGAAACACCCACCGGACTCAGGTACAAAGACGAATTAACCGGCGATGGCGCCATGCCGGAAAAAGGCAAAACCGTAACCGTGCACTATACGGGCTATTTCGAGGACGGCAAGATTTTCGACAGTTCCGTCAAACGCGGCGAACCGTTCCGGTTCGTTATCGGCGTGGGCCAGGTGATAAAAGGCTGGGATGAAGGCGTAATGACCATGCGCGTGGGCGGAAAGCGCAAACTCACCATCCCGGCGAGCCTGGGCTACGGCACGCGCGGAGCGGGCGGAGTTATTCCCCCCAACGCGACGCTTCAGTTTGACGTGGAACTGCTTGGCGTGGAATAACCGGAACCGATCCTGTCCTGCCGTCCTGTCCCGCCTCTGTTAAGAGGCGGGACTTTTATTTTATATACTTTATGAATGGGCATATTCAGGCTTCAGGCTCCGTTTGAGCCGTCGGGCGACCAGCCCGCCGCGCTGGACGCGCTGTGCCGCAATATCGAGGCCGGCGAGCAGCGGCAGGTGCTTCTGGGCGTAACCGGCTCCGGCAAAACCTACACGATGGCGCAGCTGATCGCGCGCACGCAGCGGCCCGCGCTTGTCATCTCGCCCAACAAGGTGCTGGCGGCGCAGCTGTACGCGGAATTCAAGTCGTACTTTCCTGACAACGCGGTCGAATATTTCATTTCCTATTACGATTATTACCAGCCGGAAGCCTACCTGCCCCAGACCGACACCTATATCGAAAAAGACGCCGATATTAATGACCATATTGACAAGCTGCGCCTGAAAGCCACCACCTCACTGCTGTCGCGGCCGGACACGATTGTGGTAGCCTCGGTTTCCTGCATCTACAACATAGGGTCGCCGAAAAATTTTGAAGAGCTGTGCGTTTATCTGAAAACCGGGATGACCATGTCGCGCGCGCAGCTGACCGCGCGGCTGACGCGCATCCGCTACAGCCGCAACGACGTATCTTTCGAACAGGGCTCCTTCCGCGCGCGCGGCGGAGCCATTGACATTTTTCCGCCGTACTCGCAGACCGCCGTCCGCGTTGAGCTGGACGGGGTAGCCGTAAAAACCATCTGCGAACTGCAACCGCTGACCGGCGACATACTGAAAAAACTTGATGAAGCGTGGGTCTACCCGGGCAAGCACTTCGTGTCAACGGATACGGAAATGAACGCCGCGCTCGGCGCCATAGAAACGGAACTGAAAGAGACCCTGGCGGATCTGCGGGCCCGCAACAAACCGCTGGAGGCGCAGCGGCTTGAGCAACGCACGAAATACGACCTGGAAATGCTCGCGCAGGCAGGCTACTGTTCAGGCGTGGAAAACTATTCGCGCCACATTTCCGGCCGCCCGCCCGGAGCGCGACCGCTGTGCCTGATGGATTATTTTTACGCCCGGCAGGAAAAGCCCGGCGGCGAAAACAACAAATTCCTGCTTTTTATAGACGAGAGCCACGTCACCGTGCCGCAGGTGCGCGGGATGTACGAAGGCGACCGCGCGCGCAAGCGGACGCTGGTTGATTTCGGGTTCCGCCTCCCGTCCGCGCTCGACAACCGGCCGCTTAAATTCGACGAGTTTGAGCAGCTTATGCCGCAGACAGTTTTCGTGTCCGCCACACCCGGCCCCTACGAACTGAAGCAGGCGGGCAGCAGCGTTTCCAAAAGCGCGGAGGGCGGGCGGCTGTACACCGAAACCGACAGCATAGTGGAACTGATCATCCGCCCGACCGGGCTGGTTGATCCGCCCGTAACCGTCCAGCCGAGCAGAGGCCAGATCGCGCATTTAAGCGCGAAAATCGCCGAAAAAACAAAGCACGGGCAGCGCACGCTGGTCCTGTCGCTCACAAAAAAAACGGCGGAGGATCTGGCGGAATTTTTCACCGGGAAAGGCATAAAGGCGCAGTATCTGCATTCCGATCTTGACACGCTAAAGCGCGTGGAAATTCTCAAGCAGTTCCGCGACGGGGAGTTTGACGCGCTCGTAGGCATCAATCTGCTGCGCGAAGGGCTGGATATTCCCGAAGTGGGGCTGGTGGCCATTCTGGGCGCGGACAACGAAGGTTTTTTAAGAAGCGAAACCACTCTCATCCAGATTTCCGGCCGGGCCGCCAGAAACGCGGGCGGCGAAGTGATCCTGTACGCCGACCGGATTACCGGCTCGATGGCCCGCGCGCTCTCCGAAATGAACCGGCGGCGCGAAAAACAGCAGGCGTACAACCGGGCGCACAACATAACACCCGCTTCCATTATAAAGGCCTCCGCGACTTTAAAGGAATTCCAGCTGGAGGCGAAACAGTCGGGCCTTAAAATACTGCACGGCGCTGGTTCCGGCGAACTGCCGCCGCCCCGCGCGCTGCCGGCCCTGATGAAGGCGGTCGAGGCCCAGATGCGGCAGGCGGCCGACAATCTGGATTTTGAAACCGCCGCCGCCCTGCGCGACCGGCTGTTCGAACTGAAGGAGCTGGCGGTAAAATTTTCACCCTCGAAAAAAGGAGCGCGGCAGGCACGCGGCCGAAAACAATGACCACACCAGACAAAGCGATCCACCTTAAAGACACCCCGCCCGGAATACGCACTCTCGTGTATCTCGAGCAGACGGACAGCACCCAGACAGCCGGACGCGCGCTGATCGAAGCCGGCGCGGACTGGCCGGTGCTGATTATAGCCGGTTCCCAGTCCGCCGGACGCGGCCGGCGCGGCGACCCCTGGGCATCGGAGCCCGGCGGCCTGTACATGACCCTCGCGCTCAAAACCGAAGCGCCCGTGCACGAACTGCCCGCCCTGAGTGTTACCGTGGCCCGGACAGCAAGCCTTGCGCTGGCCCGGGTTTTCGGACTGAAGACCAAGGTCAAACCGCCCAACGACGTGCTGGCCTGGCATCCCGGCAAAAAAAAGTACCTGAAAATATGCGGCATAATAGCGGAATCGGCCGCGACGGCAAGTCAGCCGGACTGGATAGTGGTCGGCATCGGCGTTAACCTAAACAACACCCTGCCGCGCGGACTCGGAACCGCGGTCACGGTTAAACAGATTCTGGGCCGCGCCGTGCAGGCTGACACGCTGGCGCATGAATTTTTCAAACTGTTCCGCACGGAGTTCTGCGCATGGGAAACGGGCGCGATTTACCGCAGCAAATCATTGACGCGGCTCTGAAATATTCTTCCGCGGCGGCTTTGGTTCCCGCGCAGCCGCTGGAGCCGGAACTGGCGCGCCTGCGCGCCTGTATCGCCGCGGGCCTGCCGCCCGGGCTGGAGTATCTGGCCCGCAGGCCTCGGGAGCGGGCCGACATCCGCAGCTGGAGCGCGCCCGCCAAAACCGTGCTTGTCATGCTGTTTCAGTATCATAACAGCGCGCTCGGGCAAAACACAAACACCATGCCGCGCGCGCGCTGGGAAGCGCTGAAGGCCAGGCGCGGCGCGAAACCGCTGCCGCCGCCTCCGCCGGGCGATCCGGTTACAATAGCGCGTTACGCGCTCTCGGCCGATTACCATGCGACGGTAAAAAAACTGCTCAAGCAAACCCTTGCGGAAATCCGCGCGTTCGCGCCCAAAACCGCCGGACGCGTTTTCGTTGACACCTCGCCCGTTTTTGAAAAAGCGCTCGCCGTGCGCGCGGGTCTGGGGTTTGCGGGCCGCAACACGCTGGTTATAAGGCCGGGGCACGGATCTTATTTTTTCATAGGCGGAATCGCGCTGCACACCGCGCTCGAATACGCGGAGCGGCCGCTCCCTCAACAGGCCTGCGGCGACTGCCGGCTATGCGAAACCGCCTGCCCGACCGGCGCGCTGCGTGACGGAACCATCAACCCCGCGCGCTGCCTGTCCTACTGGACCACGGCCCAGACCTCCGCAATTCCCGGCGACATTCTGGCCCTGCTCAACGGCCGCGCGCAGGGCTGCGACCTTTGCCAGCAGGCCTGCCCCTACAACAAAACCGTCACCGCCGCTGTGCGCGAAGAGTTTCTGCCGCTAAACCCGTAACGCGCAACGGCGTTGCCCGCCGCCGCTATTTTCGGTACCATAAGATATGCTCAAACGCAACTTCAACGCCCGCGTGTGGGGCCGCATGCAGACCTTCAGCCGCGACAACACGCTCGTCGTCCCCGGCGACCGGGTGCTGGTCGCGTTTTCCTCCGGGCCAGATTCGGTCTGCCTCGCCCATTTTCTCAGCCATCTGGCGGGCAGGCGGGGGTTTTCCGTCGCGCTCTGCCACGTCAACCACGGCCTGCGCGGCGGCGCCAAAGCGGACGAAAAATTTGCCGCGTCGTTCGCCAGAACCCTCCGGCTGGACTGTGTCGTGAAAAAAGCGGCGGTGAAGGCTTACGCGCGCAGGGAAAAATTAAGCACGGAGCACGCAGCCCGGAATCTGCGCTACGAACTGCTCGCGCAAGCCGCGAAAGAACTGCGCTGCAATAAAATCGCCACGGGGCACCACCTCGACGATAACGCGGAAACGGTTCTGCTTAACCTCCTGCGCGGCACCAGCCCCCAGGGCCTGACCGGCATACCGCTAAGGCGCAAACTCAAAAACTGCTCGGCGGAACTGGTGCGCCCGCTGCTGTGCGTGACCCGCGCGGAAATAATGCTATACCTAAAACATAACGGTCTGGATTACCGGACTGACGAGTCCAACGACTGCGAGGATTTCACCCGCAACTGGGTGCGCAAAACACTCCTGCCGCTGCTGGAAACCAAACAGCCGAAATTCAGGGAGCACCTGTTAATCCTGTCCGGCAAAATAGCGCGGCTCATCCGAGAACGCGGCTGACCTCCGCAGCAGGAAAACCCATGCCGGGCACAGTAAACCATGCCGACGCAACGCAGGCCGCGCTGCGACAGCAACCCCGCCCGCACAACCCGCCCGCAGGCACGCAGACGCCGCAGACAAACCAACCCGTCGCCCCCGTTATTGCCGGGGCCGCAAAATACCGTAAGAGGAACGGACTCCGGCTCCGGCGCAATCACGCCTCCGCTATGGCGCGCCCGGCGTTTTTGCGGTTGGAATGTCATATTTTCCGACAGCAAGGCAGTCAATCGCGCGCATTTCGGCGGCGGTTACGCAGGGCAGGCCGCTGAAATACTGGCGGGCCGGCACTGCTTCAGGCAGTTTTCCCGGTCACAACGGAAATTTCATCGAAAGCAAGCGTGTTAAGCACATCACTGCGGGTCAGGCCCGCGCGCCGCGCGATAGTCACGCCCTGCATGATGAACCGCAGATCGTGAGAGGAATGCGCGTCGGTCGAAATAATGAACCTGCAGCCGAGTTTTTTAGCGGCGCGCACTTGTTCGGGGCAGAGGTCCTGCCGGTCAGGCTGGGCGTTTATTTCCAGAGCGGTGCCGTGCGCAACGCACGCGGAGGCGACGCAATCAAAATCGAACGAATAGCCGGGCCGGCGGCCTATGATGCGCCCGGTAGGGTGGGCGATAGCGTCAACTCCCTGCGCGCCGGCGGCCCGCACAAGGCGCTGGGTCATGCGTTCCGGATCCATCTCAAACCCGGAATGAACCGATGCCACCGCAAACGGAATGTTCTTCAGCTGGTCCGGACTGAATTCTATGCGCCCGTCGTTATAAATTTCCACCTCCAGCGAACGCGCCGCGCGCAGGCCCGGGAACTGCCGCGCGGCAAGCGCGAGCGCGGCTTTGGTTTCAAGAAACCCGTCGTAATCCAGCCCGCGGGTAACCCGCACCTCGCGCGAATGGTCGCCAAGAAAAACCCAGCTGTAACGCTCGGCGGCGGCGCGCGCGAGCATGCTTTCCAGCGGGCAGGATCCGTCGGAAAAAAGCGTGTGGTTATGAAACTCGCCCAGTATGTCGGCGCGGGTGAGCAGCTGCGGCAGAGCGCGGCGGGAGGCCAGTTCCAGCTCGCCGGCTCCGGCGCGCAGTTCGGGCGGCACGAATTCAAGGCCCAGCGCGGCGTAAATATCTTCTTCCGAGCCGCACGCAACCTCGGCCCGATCCGGGCAACGGCGCAGTCCGTTCGGCCCCAGTTCCAGCCCGCGCCCCCCGGCGATTTTTTTCAGCCCGGCCAGATGCTGCGCGCTACCGGTTTCAAACAAGGTCACGAAAGGCAAAGCGGCCGGCGGCGCGAGCACGAGCTCGCAGTCAATTTCACCCTTAAGGCGGTACAGCCTGCGGGTTTGCAGCTGGTCGGGCAGAAGCGCGGTTTCCTCGAAATCGCTGAACCGCGAAAAAACCTTTTCCGGTTCCGCCGCCGTGATAGCCAGCACGATTTTCTCAACCGACTCAAGCCCGGCGCGCACTCCGCCGCACACAACAGCCCGCGCCGCGCCGCACCGGACAGCGAAATCCGCCGCCTTACCAGCCAGCTCCCACGCATGAAACCATAAAAGCCGCCCTTCGGATTTCAGCCGGAGCGAAAGCCCCTGCGCGATCGCGCGCAGTGCGTTGGGCCCGAACCCGTCGGCTCCGTTGAGCGCGCCGGACACAAGCGCCTCTTTCAATTCCTCAGGCGATTTTATTCCGAGATTGTAGTAAAGCTGTTTGGCGCGGCCCGGCCCGATACCGTGTATTTTGAGCAGCGAGCAGATGCCGTAGGGGTATTTCGAACGCAGCGCGGCCAGCGGGTCGCACACTCCGCTGCGGCAAATTTCCGCTATACTGCCGGCGACAAGCGGGCTTAACCCCCTGATTTCGGCCAGCCGGGCCGGCGCAAGCCCGCACAGTGAAACCTCGGACGAGCCGGCAATGCGCGCCGCGCGCCGCCATTCGTCAATAGAAAAAAGGTTCGCCCCGTCCAGCTCCAGCAGAAGCGACATCTCGCGCAGAATATCGGCTATTTCATTATTCTTCATCAGGCCAGCAGCGACACGACCCCCGCTATCGCAAGCGCGATCAGAACGGCAAGCAGCGCAAAAGCCAGGCCAAGCAGCAACGCGACGGGAGTGAACAGCGCGGTCAATGCGCGCCCGGTTGAAGTCGCGTAAGACTGCCGGATAAACACGGTCAGCATATAAAACTGCAGCACCAGCATCGCAAAATAAAACAGCCCGCCCAGCGCCACGCCTTTAAGACTGGCGGCCGCCGCTATCAGCCCCAGCGGCACAAGCAAAACCGCCGCGACTTCCGTAATCCCCATAATGATGAACAGGCCCGCCGCGCTTCCGCGGGCGCCCAGAAACGACAGCGCCGCATGCGCCAATGCCGCATAGACAAACCCTTTAAACGCGTAAAACACGAACAGCACCGCCAGCGTAAGCAATGCGCCCGCGGCGGTAACGGATTCCGGCGCGGAAATCAGCCCCCACATGTAAATCGCAGCGGCCGCCGCTCCGTACCCGAAAAACGCCGGCGCGTACCTGCGCCGGCTGACCAGCCGGGCTACGGTCTCGTTCGGAGCAACGATAAAATCCCTCACATCGGCAAATACGGCGTTCATTTCAGTAGACCCACAGATACGCCGCGGAAGGCGAACTGAAATCGGCAAACGTCTTCAAGGCGCCGGCGGCGGAGGATTTCGCCTCCATATTGAGGAGCTCGCGCACGCTGTCCCACGGATCCTGATTGCGGATGATTTTCGGGCTGTCACCCAGCCCCGCCAGCTTGCCGGCCGCGCGGCGCGCTTCGGTTTCGCCGCCGAGCTGATCAACCAGCCCGTTGGCAAGCGCCTGCCGGCCGGTGAAAATACGGCCGTCGCACAACCCCGCGAGCCTGTCGTCCGGCAGACCGCGCCCGCTCTTGACCGCGGTGTAAAACTGCTGGTAGGTGTCGTCCACTATCGCCTGAAACATCGCGCGTTCCTCTGACGACAGCTCCCGGTAAGGCGACCCGATATCCTTGAACTTGCCGCTTTTTACCGCTTCCATGCGCACGCCGATCTTCTCAAACAGTCCTTTAAAGTTGCCCAGGCTGAATATTACTCCGATCGAGCCGGTAAGCGTGCCGGGCTGGGCGATGATTCTGTCGGCCGGAGCGGCGATATAGTAGCCGCCGCTGGCGGAAACGTCGCGGAACATGGCGACTATCGGTTTTTTCTTGACGTTTTTGGCGTAAAGCACCGCGTCATAGATCTCCTGCACGGCGCCCACCGAACCGCCGGGCGTGTTTATGTCGAGCACGATCGCCTTCACGTTATCCTTGTCCGCCATGGTGCGCAGCACGCGCGACACGTTGCCCGTGCCTTTTTCAAAAGGCGAATCGCTGCGCGAGGAACTGATCACTCCGCGCACGGTAACCCAGGCGACCCCGTCTTTGCCGAGCGAGGAGAGTTTGCCGTCCCGATCCGCCGAGCCGGCTCGTTTCCCGGCACTCATAATAACCTCAACTCCGCAAAGCACCGACAGCAGAAACAGCAGGCTGGCGATTTTAAGCCATTTCAGAACCTGCCGGCTGCCGCCTCCCTCCTGCCCGGCGGAAACCGGTTCGGCCGCAACCGGTTCGGCAACATTGTCTTCCGATTCCACGGCGCAATCCGGCGGCTGCTGCGCCGTTTCGTCGGTATTTAAATTGTTTTCATCACGCTCTTGCATTAAGCCTCCGGACAGAAAACGGCTGTTTCGATTATGATACTATATTTCCTCCCGCGCGTTCCGTCCTGTCCGGGAAAAATTGTAACATTGCTGATGATGCCTTATTTCAAACCGCTCGTTTTGCTGTCCGCTTTGCTCCTGCCGCAGCCGCGTCTGGCGTTCGCGGAGGAACCGCCGTCCGCGAAGCAGCACGGCGCCGCAGTCCGGTCCGCGCAAACGCTGCCTCCCGTGACAAAAACCGTTTACAAGAACGGGCTGACGCTGCTGGTGCTGGAAAATCACGTTTCGCCTGCGGTTTCCTTTAAAGTGTTTTTCCGGGCCGGCTCGATAGACAACCCTTCCGGGCGGACGGGACTGGCGCACCTGTTCGAACACATGATTTTTAAAGGCACCCGCGGAACCGGCACAAAAAACTATCGGGCCGAAGCGGCCCTAATGCCCCGCATGGACGAACTCGCCGCCCGGTTAAACGACGAGGCGGCCCGGCCCGGCGCGCAGCCCGCGAAACTGGCCGCGCTGCGCGGGCGGCTGAACGAGCTTGAGCGGGAGGCCGGGCAATACATTACAAGCAATGAAATGCAGAAAATCTACTCCGGCATCGGCGCGTACGGCCTGAACGCGTTCACCTCGCCGGACGTTACCTGGTACACGGTGTCGCTTCCGGCAAACAGGGTGGAAGACTGGATGATACTGGAATCCGACCGCTTTAAAAATCCCGTTCTGCGCGAATTCTACAGCGAGCGGGACGTGGTGCTGGAGGAACTGCGCATCAACCAGTCCAACCCCGAAAGCAGGCTGTACTACGCGCTTATGTCGGCGGCGTTTTCGGCCAGCCCATACCGCAATCCGATAATCGGCTGGGAAAGCGACGTGGCGCGCCTGCTGCGCCCGCAGGCGGAAGAATTTTTCCGAACCTATTACGGCCCCAACAACGCCACCATCGCCATCGTGGGCGACGTTAACGCCGAGGAGGTTAAAATTCTCGCCGGAAAATATTTCGGTGATATCGAACCCCGGCCGTTGCCGGACCGCACTCTCACCAAAGAACCCCTCCGCGACGGCGAACACCGCAACGCGCTTGCTTTTCCGTCCGCGCCAGCCCTGCGCATCGCCTTTAACAGGCCCGATATGTTTTCAGAAGACGCGCCGGCCCTCGCCCTTATCAGTTCGCTTCTGTGCGCCGGGCGGACCTCGCGGCTTTATAAAAACATGGTGGAAAACAAGCAGCTCGCCGCGGCTGTTTCCTGCACGCCCTCTTTTCCCGGAAGCCGGGAAGCCAGCCTGTTTTATCTCGCGGCGGCGCCGCGCGCGCCGCATACCGCCGCCGAAGTGGAGGCGGCCGTTTACGACGAGCTGGACAGGCTCAAAACCATTCCGGCTCCGCAGACGGAAATAACAAAAGCACTCAACCGGCACAAGGCGGATCTGGTGAAAACCATGGAAAACAACAGCGGAATGTCGCGGCTGCTCGGCATGAGCGAAAGCATCTTTGGCGACTGGGCCTTTCAATGGAAATTTCTCGCGCGGCTTGAACAGGTTGCCCCGCAAGACATCATGCGCGCCGCAAAACGCTGTTTCAAGCCGGAAAACCGCAGCGTCGCCTGGATTGAGAACGAACCCGGCAAGAAGGCAGCCCGATGACCCGCGTTTTAAAACCGCTCCTGTCCGCCGCCGCGGTTCTGGCTTTGGCCGCGCTGGCGGTCCCGCTCGGAGCCGAGCCGCCGAAACTACCGGCTCCGAAACCGCTTTCGTTCACTCCGCCGCAGGGCGAACGGATCAGGCTGCCCAACGGGCTTGATATCCGGCTTTTGCGCGACAGCACGCTGCCGGTCGTGCGGGCCTGTGCGCTGGTGCGGACAGGCAGCCTCCACGATCCGCCCGGCAAAACCGGGCTTGCCCGGCTGGCGGCGGCTTCCATGCGGGCCGGCGGCACAAAAAAAACCGGCGCGGACGAACTGAACGAGCGGCTGGAATTCAGCGGCTCCGGCATCGAGATCGCCATGACAAGTGAATACGCGGAAATCAGCATGTTCGCGCTCGCGCCCTACGCGGCGGAAACGCTGGCCCTGTTCGCGGAAATCATTCAGGCTCCCGCGTTCGAACCGGAAAAAGTTGAAACCGAACGCGGCGTTCTGCTCGAAACCCTGCGCCGCCGCAACAATAATCCGAAAACACTGGCGCTGCGGGAAGCGCAGCGCGCTTATTTCGGGCCGGACAGCCCTTACGGCCGGCGCGAGGAGCCTGACACGATAAACGCTGTCAGCGCCGCAGACCTAAAAGCCTTTCACGAACGTTATTTCAGGCCGGACGGAACGGCAATCGCCGTCGCGGGTGATTTCGATCCGGCCGAAATGGCCGCCCTGCTGTCCCTGCTGTTCTCCGGCTGGGGCGGCAAAGCCGTTCCGCCGCCGGAGGCGCCCGCGCCGTCTTCTTCCGGGACGCGGCATGTGTTTTATATAAAAAAACCGGTCGCCAACGCGCCCGTAGTGGTCGTTCAGGCCGGCCCGCAACGCAACAGCCCCGACCAGTACGCCTGGCAGGTGCTCAATCAGATCCTGGGCGGCTATGGCATGAGCTCGCGCCTGTTCGAGGAAGTGAGAACAAAACGCGGGCTGGCCTATTCAGTGTTCGGCGAAACTCTTGAATTCGAGCGCGGCGGCGCGCTGCTGGTATACGCCGGCACGAAAAACAAAACCGTGCCGGAAACAATAAAAGCGGTTCTCGCCCAGCTGGACATGATCGGCCGGGCCGGGGTATCGGATGAGGAACTGGCCCGCGCCAAGAACAATCTTGTCAGCTCCTGCATTTTCCAGTTCGCCTCGCCGATAGCCGCGCTGAGGGAACGCATCAGGCTCGCTTATTTCGGCTACCCGCCGGATTACCCGGAAAAATACGCCGCCAGTATCGGTGCAGTGACAAAAACCGGCGTGCTCGATGCCGCGCAGCGGCTGAACCCGGAAAGCGCGAAAATTCTTGTAGTCGGCGACGAAAACCTGTTTTCCGCCCCGCTGACGGAGTTCGGCGCGGTTACGGAGCTGAAAGAAAACTGATTCCGCTCAGGCAGGGGGATGGAGTGCGTAACCCTGCGCAAGCAGTGCAAACGAAGTCCAGACCAAAAAAACCCGGCTTGCCGGTAAAGCGTAATAACAACCGGCAGGCCAATGGCACAGCCGGGGGGTTCATCATCCGGACGGGAAAGTAAGTTTTCTTATTTCGGCAATATGTTCGGCCGGCAAACCCGTGCTTTCGAGCCAGTCTTTCCTGAACGTATCGCGCAATTTGACGCCGCCAGACCGCGCGACCTCTTTTAAAAACCTGTCCACGGTAGCGGTGGCGTTTTTATTGCGGCGGGCCGGCTCCAGAGCAAAATCAATGGAAAATCCGTCGAAAAAAATTCCCTCCGCAAAAACCGGCCTCCGGCAATAATAGCGCCGACATGAAAATCGCGCTGCCGGCCAGCTTTAGTGTTTTTTGCATAAGATCCGCCATAAAATTACCGGAAAAGACTAACCGTTTTGCAATTTTACAGTTTTTCATAATATGGAATTCCTTACTTTGCATCCTTTATATATAGTATGCGGTTATTACGCCGATAAACATTCTACCGTATTCAGCCGGCTTTTTATGAAAATATTGATTAAAGTCATGCGGCATGGCCGGGTTATTCTATATAATGTGAGCGTAGATAACGTTGCGCGGACGAAGAACTCGTCCGCCAGTAAAGATTTCAGGAGACTGCATGGCTGATATACTCCATATAGACAAGGATGCGGCCGTCATCGCCCATTACCGGCCCGTGCTGGAAAAAGCAGGACATACCGTAATATCCGCCGCTTCCGCGCAGGAGGCCCGCCAGTGCCTTGAAACAGCACGGCCCGACATCATAATCATGGAAGTCATGCTTGAGGAAACAACCACCGGGTTCGAGCTGTTTAAGGAATTCAACGCGAAATATCCGGCGATTCCGGTCATCATGCTTACCAACGTGTATTACGCGATGACAGAACAATGGCGCGACGATCTGGATCGCGACAAATCCTGGCTGCCGGTCTACCGGTTCATGGAAAAGCCGGTTTCCTCGCTGGTGCTCGTTGAGGAAGTGGAGCATGTGCTGGAGGAAGCCGGACACGCCGTACACGCCTGAGCGTTGCCGCCGGGCCGTTTTATTCGTCACTTCAGGAGGACTTGGTGCAGACACTTACTAATGTGTTGTTTCTGATATTGTTTCCCTTCATAGCGGCGGCTCTGGTGTGGCTGACCCCGGAAGGCAAATCCCGGACATGGGTGATACGCGTTATGAGCGCGATCATCGCTGCCGGCTCGGTCATGCTGGCATGGTCCATGACCGGGCAGCCGGCCCAGTTTTTCGTATTCGAAAGCAGCGCGTTCGAGCATCTGCTGTTTCCGATGGAAACGCTGATGACGCTGGCGATCATCTGGCTCGGCTTCAAATACAAAAAGTTCGCCGCGCCCGCGCTGGCGGTAATACAGTTCGGCATCATGCTCGGGTTCGAGATGAATTTCGGAGCGGAACTGCGGCCCCAGCATAATCTGTACGTTGACCAGCTCTCCCTGATAATGGCGCTGGTGATCGGGATAGTGGGCGTGCTTATCTGCCTCTACTCCGCCAGCTACATGAAGGATTATCACCGCCACTACCCCAGGCTCGCCGACCGGCGCGGTTATTTCTATTTCGTTATTTTCGCGTTTCTGGGCGCGATGTTCGGGCTGGTTTTCTCAAATAACCTGCTGTACATGCTGTTTTTCTGGGAAATCACCACTTTGACTTCGTTTCTGCTGATCGGGTACACCAGAACGCAGGAAGCGGTAGACAATTCGTTTACGGCGCTGGTCATGAACCTGGGCGGCGGAATCGCGTTCGCGCTGGCGATTTTCATACTTTACAACAGCCGCGGCATAATAGAGCTGGACAAGGTGCTTTCGGCGAAAAGCGTGGTGCTGCTGCCGGTCGCGCTCATGTGTTTCGCGGGCCTGACAAAAGCGGCGCAGATGCCGTTTTCAAAATGGCTGCTGGGCGCGATGGTCGCGCCGACTCCAACATCCGCGCTGCTGCATTCGAGCACGATGGTAAAAGCCGGAGTGTTTCTGCTGCTTAAGCTGGCGCCGGTCATGGAAGGAACCATTGTGGGCGATTCGGTCGCGCTGATCGGCGGACTGACTTTCCTGCTCACCTCGCTGATCAACCTGTCGGAGCGCAATATCAAGAAGGTGCTGGCCTACTCCACGGTCGCCAATCTGGGCCTTATGGTGGCGTGCGCGGGGCTGGGCTCGTATCAGGCGGTATGGGTGGGCGTGATGTTCATCGTGTTTCACGCGGTGGGCAAATCGCTGCTGTTCCTCGTGGTCGGCACGACGGAAAACAAATTTTACACCAAGGATATGGAGAACTACGACAACATGATCGTGCGGATGCCGCGCGTCGCGCTGATTTACATAATCGGCATAGCGGGCATGTATGTCGCGCCGTTCGGGCTGGTGATCAGCAAATGGGCGGCGATCGAGGCGATTCTGCAGTCCAACTCCCTGCTCAGTCCGATCCTGATGCTGATGCTGGCGTTCGGCAGTTCCGCGACCGTGTTTTACTGGACTCAGCTGCTCGGCAAAATCGTTGCGGTGCGCAACAAACGCGAAACCGACCGCGATTTTGAAAAAGGCATCGGCATTGACGAATGGATAGCGGAATGGTCGCACGCCGGCATAAGCGTGGTGGTGTGCGTGCTGTTTCCGCTCATTTCCGTGATCTGGGTGGAACCGTACCTGATGGATATTTACGGCCAGTCTTTCGGGATCGGGGCCGGGAACTACGCCATCATGCTGATAATGCTGGCGATGCTGGTGCTGATCCCGCTGGCGGTGCTGGGCTTCGGCCGGCAGCGGAGTTACGGCGAGAACCGGACTTACATGGCCGGCCGGGATATGGACCGCAATTATGCGGTTGAAGGATCCATCGGCTCGCGCAACGAGGTGACTCTGAAAAACTATTACCCCACGGAATTTTTCGCGGAAGCCATCCTTCTGAAAGCCGGCAACTCGCTATGCGTGCTCATGCTGGTATTCCTTGTACTGGGAGACGTGATATGGAAACGCTGATCTGGGGTATCCTTTATATTATACTGGCTCCCGTTCTGGGCGGTCTGCTGGCCGGGATAGACCGGATTGTTTCGGCGAGGATGCAGCGGCGGGTCGGCCCGCCGGTGCTGCAGCCGTTTTATGACGTGCTGAAGCTGTTCGGGAAGGACAATTTCGAGGTCAACCGGCTCCAGTTTCCGTTCATGCTGTGCCATCTGATGTTTGTGATGTACACCGGCGCGGTTTTCTTCATCAACGGCGATCTGCTGCTGATGATTTTCGCGCTTACGGTATCGGCTTCGTTTCTGGTGCTGGCGGCCTATACCGCCAATTCGCCCTACAGTTTCGTGGGCGCGCAGCGCGAACTGGTGCTGATTCTGGCGGCCGAGCCGGTGCTGATGCTGGCGGCCGCGGGCATCTACAAGGTAACCGGCAGCTTTCACCTGTACACTGCCGCCGCTACGGGCCTGCCGCTCATCCAGTATCTGCCGGGCCTGTTCCTGTGCATGTTCTATATCCTGACGATAAAACTGCGGAAATCGCCGTTTGACATATCGGTGTCGCATCACGCGCATCAGGAGATCGTGAAAGGGCTGTCCACCGATCTCAGCGGCAGAACCCTTGCGATCATGGAAATCGCCCACTGGTACGAAAATATTTTCCTGCTGGGTTTTATTTTCATGTTCTTCGCGTTCAGTCCGCTGCTGGGCCTGCTGGTCACCCTGCTCGCGTATCTGGCGGAAATCGCGGTGGACAACTCCAACGCGCGCCTGCGCTGGCAGTGGACGCTGGTTTCGACCTGGCTTGTCACGCTGGTGTTCGGCGGCGGCAACCTTATAGCGCTTTACATGGCGGGTAAATAACATGACTACCGAGTACGTAAAAAAATCACCCTGGCTTATTCATTATGACGGATCCAGCTGCAACGGCTGCGACATCGAAGTGCTGGCCTGCCTGACCCCGCTGTACGACATAGAGCGGTTCGGCATAATCAACACCGGCAATCCCAAGCACGCGGATATTTTTCTGGTCACCGGCTCGGTGAACCACCAGAACGAGCACATCGTGAAAAACATCTACGAGCAGATGCCCGGCCCGAAAGTGGTGGTGGCGGTTGGGATCTGCGCGGCCACGGGCGGAATTTTCGCGGAATGCTACAACGTCAAAGGCGGAGTGGATAAAGTGATTCCGGTTGACGTTTATGTGCCCGGCTGCGCCGCCCGGCCGGAAGCGATTATTGACGGCGTCGTAAAAGGGCTGGGCGTGCTCGACGCCAGGATCAAGGCCGCAAAGGCCGGGGAGAAAACGGTATGAGCGGAAAGATTGAAATTATCGAGATTGATCCGTCCGCGCTGGTGACCGAGGCGCAGAAACTGAAGGACGACAACTGGCGGCTTCTGCAGGCTCACCCGCTTACCGTGGCCGCCGCGGACGGCCCCGGCGCCGTGCAGCTCACTTACAGTTTCGAAAAAGATTACCTGCTGCGCAATCTGAGGTTTTCCGTGCCCGCCGGCTCATCGGTGCCAAGCATTTCATCGGTTTATCTGGCGGCGTTTCTGTATGAAAACGAGATAAGCGAAATGTGCGACGTGCGGATAAGCGGCATGGCGGTTGATTTCAACGGCACGCTTTACAAGAAAGCGGTACGGCATCCGTTCGCGAAGTTCACGGCACCCAATCCGCCCGTTCCGCAGGCAAAACCCGCGCACGCACAGGAAAAAAAGGCAGAGGAGCACGGCTAATTATGAAAAAAACCACTTTACCGCTCGGGCCGCAGCACCCGGTCCTGCCCGAACCGCTTAGTTTCGATCTGGTGCTGGAAAATGAAAAGGTGATAGAGGCTGTTCCGTCCATAGGCTATATTCACAGAGGTCTGGAACTGCTTGCTCCGAAAAAGGAATTCACCGATTACGTGTATGTCGCGGAACGGATCTGCGGAATATGCAGTTTTATCCACGGCATGGGCTTTTGCCAGGCCGTGGAAGAGATAATGAAAATCGAGATTCCTGACCGCGCGGCATATCTGCGGGTATACTGGGGCGAACTGTCGCGGCTGCACAGCCACCTGCTCTGGCTGGGCCTGGCGGCGGACGCGTTCGGATTCGAGAACCTGTTCATGCAGACCTGGCGACTGCGCGAGCGGGTGCTTAACATTTTCGAAAAAACGACCGGCGGCCGGGTTATTTTCAGCGTCTGCAAAGTGGGCGGCATCAAGAAGAACATCACCGACTCCGAACTGAAGGCGCTGCAGTCGGAGCTGGATTCGCTGAGCGGCGAAATAAAAGAAATTTCGGACGTGTTTCTTAACGATTCCAGCATAAAGAACCGCCTTTGCGGGATCGGACCGCTGAGCCGGGAAGACGCCTGGCACCTGGGTGCGGTCGGCCCGGTTCTGCGCGCCAGCGGCGTAAGCGAAGACAACCGCAAGCTGGGTTACGCCAAATACGGCGAGCTGGAATTTGAACCGATCGTGGAAAAAGACGGCGACTGCTATGCGCGGTGCAAAGTGCGGATACGGGAGATGTTTCAGTCGCTTGATCTCATGCGGCAGGTCGTGTCGCGCATAAAAGGCGACGCGATTGACACCAAGGTCACGGGCCTGCCCTGCGGCGAAAGCTTCCTGCGCCTGGAACAGCCGCGCGGCGAAGTGTTTTATTATGTGAAAGGCAACGGCACCCGGTTTCTGGAACGGTTCCGCGCGCGCACGCCCACCTTCGCCAATATCGCGCCCGCGCTGGAAATGCTTAAAGGCTCGGAACTGGCGGACGTTCCGTCAATTCTGCTGTCTATTGATCCCTGCATAAGCTGTACCGAGAGGTAATTTAAATGGCCATGTTTTCGATGCTTAAAATTACGCTGGCTAATCTGTTCAGGAAACCCGCCACGAACCTGTATCCGTTTGTGCCGGGCACGAGTTATCCCAACACGCGCGGCGAAGTGGAAAACGCGGTGGAAAACTGCATTTTCTGCGGCATATGCCAGCGACGCTGCCCCTCCGGCGCGATTACGGTGGATCGCGCAAAGGGCGAATGGAAAATTGACCGGCTGCGGTGCATAGTATGCGGAAACTGCGCCGACCTGTGCCCCAAAAAATGCCTGACACTCGCCAGCAAGTACCCGGAACCGACCGCAGGAACGGACAAACAGTCTGGCGTGAAGGTTTTGCGCGGCACGCCGCCGGCTCCGCCTGCGGCAAAGCCCGCGCCGGCCCCCGGTCCCGCTCCTGAAGGGAAATAGCGCATAGCCAGCCTTATTGAAAACGGGCCGCGACATAAAGGTTGCGGCCCGTTTCGTCAGACGCAACGGCGTTCGTCAATGTTCGGCCAGTATTTTAATGCCGATGGCGACAAGCATCAGCCCGCCCAGCGCTTCGGCCCGCTGCGCCAGCAGTTTACCGCAGCGCATACCCGCATAAAGTCCGGCTGCCGTGAAAGAAAATGCCGCCGCTCCGACTATCAAGGCGGCGGGCACAATCGCGATATTAAGAAAAGAAAAACTGAGTCCTGTTGCCAATGCGTCCAGACTGGTGGCTACCGCCAGCAACGCAAGCTGTTTCGGCTCAAACGAATCCGCCGAAGTCCGTTCTCCGGGCGGATGCCGCGCTTCCCACAGCATTTTAAGGCCCACGAAGCTAAGCAGCAGAAACGCTATCCAGTGATCCACGCCGGAAATGAAATTCAAAAGCGTTTCCCCGCCGGCCCAGCCGGCAAGAATCATGAGGACGTGAACGGCTCCGAATACAGCCGCCATCAGCAGAGTCTGGCGCGGCGCCACAACTCCTTTGGCCGTGCCGGTCGCAATGGCAACGGCAAACGTATCCATAGAAAGTCCAGCCGCAATCAGCACAACCTCAACCCATCTCATGGCAACCCGCCTCGTTTTTATGATTTTACCATTTACATGCCGTAATGTATAATATAGCGGCTGGCGAATGCGCCGGGGGGACAAAATGACTTTTCTCAAAATGGATCACGAAGGGCTTAAATACGCCTTTCTGAAAATTTTCCTGTCCGTAACGACAGCGGTACTAGGTGTCACCGGTTATATAGCCTGGGAGCGGGTGTCCTATCTGGCAAAAAGCGAAAAGCTGACGGAACTGGCGCGGCTGGAAAATTTCAGTTTCGAATTGACGGACACCGTAAGCGCGCTTGGTGCGCGCCTTGAAATGATGTCGGATCTGGCCAGCATGGAAAACTGGCTGCTTAACCCCACAGCGAACAACCTGGCCGCACTGGAACGCGACATCAAAGGCTTCATTTCCTACGGACGGCAATTCAATCGCGCAA
Source organism: Elusimicrobiaceae bacterium (assembly GCA_028700325.1). Lineage (NCBI taxonomy): Bacteria > Pseudomonadati > Elusimicrobiota > Elusimicrobia > Elusimicrobiales > Elusimicrobiaceae > Elusimicrobiaceae bacterium. The sequence continues at coordinate 21,316 of JAQVSV010000020.1, forward strand.
TGGTGTTTGATCCGGCCGGCCGGGAACTGTTTCATGTGGACGCCTCTACCGGGCAATCCCGTTTGACCGGCATCAATTCCCAATTGCTTGCCCGCGCGCAGCGGCTGACCGACACCCAGCTTTATGTTTCGCCTGTTGTATTTATGGAAAACGACGCCGGCTACCAGCCCGGCTTGCAGATGATCAAAAAAATATATGCCGGCTCCAAACTCAAGGGGTTTCTTGTCTGCGACCTGAATGCGGAGCGCCTGTTCCGGCGGCTTAAGGAGCAGCCCGGCGCGCACAAACTGCGCTCGACGCTCTTTGTTTCCGCCGAGGGAAAGGGATACCTGAATAACGGCGGCGGAAAATTCATCCTGTCCGACAGGTACGCCAAAACCGCCCGGAACATGCCCGCCGGCAAAACAGCCGATCTGATGGAAAACGGCTCATTCATTATATTCAGGCCGGCATTGCGCCTGCCGATACCCACTATTTCCGGCAAATCAACAATACGTTTCGCGCTCGACGGCGGGGACTGGCATTTCATAGTCGAAAATTCAGAATTCAGAAAAGAAATCGGTTCCGTTATACTGACGATTGCGTTTATCGCATTCGCATTTCTTGCCCTGCTCGGCCTGGTTTTATGGCGATATATGCTCAATATGTACCGGGGTGAACAGTTTGAACGGGAACGGCTGGCGTCATCGCGCGAATTAAAAACGATAATGGATTCCAGCCGCGACGTGATTATTATCGCCACCGATATAAACGGTACCGTAACCCAATTCAATACCGGCGCGGAAAACATGCTCGGATACAGGGCGGAGGATATCATCTCCAAACATTCGGTGACTGATGTTTTCCCGGCCCGTTCACTGGAAATTTTCCTGCGCAATTGCCGGCACGAAGACACGGATATTTCCGAGCCCGAGCTTCGGCGCAAGATCATGACCTGCCCTGACGACAGCAACGAAATCGCCATTTCCCGCCGCGACGGAAGCGTATTTTCCGCCAGCGTAACGCTTTCGCACAAACATGACGGACGCGGCGCGGTTTCCGGGCTCGTGCTGGTCGGGCAGGATATCTCCGTCCGCAAAGCCATGCAGGAACAGATAGAGGCAGCCAACAAGGATCTCAAAGCCATAATGGACTCCACCCGTGACATCGCCATCCTATACGCCGATCAGGACGACACGGTAACGCACTTTAACTCAGGCGCCGAAAGACTGCTCGGCTATTCGGCGGACGAAGCGATAGGAAAAATGAAGGGACTTTCCATTCTGCACCCGGAAAGCCTGCCGTCGCTTCTGCAGGACCTCGACATCAGGACCGGAGGCGAAGATCATAGGGCTGTCGCCCAGGCCCTGCGCCGCGTACCCGATTTCCGGCGCATTGACAGGATCTGGCGCAAAGACGGGTCTTCCTTCAAAGCCGACGTTTCGCTCTTTCACCGGTACAACGCCTCAGGCGAGTGTCTTGGCGTGGTGCTGATTCTGCGGGACATGTCAGAGCAGATAGCGATGCAGGAAAACCTGCTGCGCACGTCGCGGGAACTGAAATCAATACTCGATTCCGCGCGCAACGTGGCCATTATCGCGGCTGACAAAAACTGCGTTATCCAGCTTTTCAACACCGGCGCGGAACACATGCTTGGCTATTCAGCTGATGAAACAATCGGGAAAATGCGGTTCGGCGGTCTTATCGAGAAAGAGATTCTGACCGAATCGCTCCGCGCGATAAGTCCTGGCGGCAATACGGACGACCCGGACGAGCTGTGCAGGCTTGTCATGTCCATGCCTGATATCCAGCGAGAAATTGTCATGCAACGCAAAAACGGCAGCCGGCTGGACGTGCAGATAGTAATTTCGCACAAGTACGATGCCGACGGCGACACGGAAGGCCTGGTTATCGTGGCGCAGGACATCTCTGAAATCAAAGCGAACCAGGCCAAGCGCAACGCCGCATACCGCGAGCTTAAATCGGTTATGGATTCCGCCCGCGACGTGGCCATTATCTCCACCGGCGCCAGCGGCCTGATAACGCATTTCAATCCGGGTGCGGAAAAAATATTCGGATATCCGGCGGCTGAAATCATAGGCAAACGCTATGTCGGCTCCTTTGCCACCGACACCGCGATTGACATGGCGGAAACCGAACTCAAAACCACAATTAAACATACAGATCCCGCCGTACGGGCCAAAAACATTCTGGCCGCGCCGGATTTCCAGCGCGAAATACAAATTCTCCGCGGCGACGGGGCCACGGCCGACCTGCATCTGATGGTTTCCCATAAATACGACGCCGATGGCATAGTGGAAGGCGTCTTGATCGTGGCGCAAGACATTTCGGTTCTTAAAAAAACGCAGGCGGACATGCTGACGGCAAAAGAAGCAGCCGAATCGGCCAACCGCGCAAAAAGCGAATTTCTGGCCAACATGAGCCATGAAATCCGCACGCCGCTTAACTCCATCATCGGCATTTCGGACGTCATGTACATGTCCGAAACGGATCAGGAGAAACGCGCGCTGTTTCAGACGATTCAATCAGCCTCGGAATCGCTTCTGCAGCTCATAAACGATATCCTTGATTTCTCGAAAATCGAGGCGGGAAAAATTGATATTGAAAACATCGAATTCGATTTCCGGGACGTGCTGGAAAACTCCATAAGCTTTTTCGCCGCAAAATCCGGCGAAAAGGGACTGGAGCTTGTCTGCGACATAGCGCCCGACGTGCCGGCCCGCTGCGTGGGCGATCCGGGCCGGCTCAAACAGGTGCTTATAAACCTGCTGAGCAACGCGGTTAAATTCACCGAACATGGTGAAATCGTTCTGCGGGCCGGACGCAAACGGCTCAATAACGACGAATGGGTGCGCGTGGAGGTGCGCGACACCGGAATCGGCATTTCAAAAGAGGATCAGCTGCGGATATTTTCGAAATTCACGCAGGCGGACAGTTCCGTCACGCGCCGGTTCGGCGGATCGGGGCTGGGGCTAAGCATTTCCAAGTCGCTTGTGGAACTGATGGGCGGCACGCTTTCTTTTGAAAGCGAGCCGGGCAAAGGTTCCAGGTTTTATTTTGAGCTGCCGCTTGAACTGCCCGCAACAACCGAACCCGCCGAGCTGCCTGATTTCAAAAATATTTCGGTGCTGATCGCGGAAGACAACGCCAATAACCGGATGGTGCTGGAGCGGACTTTCGCGATTCATAACATTTCATGCATTTCCGCTCCGAACGGGCACGAAGTGCTGGCGCTGCTCAACGCCAATCCCGCCAAATTCAACGTCGTGGTGTCTGACCTGAATATGCCGGAACTTGACGGGCTGGCACTGGCAAGCCGGATCCGGGAAAATCCGCGCCTGAAAGGAATAAAAATTCTTCTTCTCGCCTCCAGCGGCGACATTCCGGAAGCCGACCTCAAACGCTATGATATCGCCGGCATAATCAGCAAACCCGTGCGCCAGACGGCGCTGCTCAGCCTGATGGCTTCGCTGGTTTCCGAACACCGGCCCGATGCGGAAAAAAATGCGCCGGCAGCGCCTGCCATAGAAATCCGGTTCCCCGTTTCGGTGCTCGTCGCGGAAGACAACCGGGAAAACGCCAATCTTATGCATCTGATTTTCAAACGGCTGAAATGCCCATGCGTAATTGTCGAGGATGGATTGAAAGCCGTAGAAGCCGCGAAACAATACCGGTTCGACCTGATCCTTATGGATATCAACATGCCGGAAATGGACGGGGTGACAGCCATCAAAAAAATCCGCGCGCAGGAAACCGAGTCCGGCAGCCCGCACGTTCCCATGATCGCGCTTACCGCGCAGGCTCTTAAAGGCTCGCGCGAAAAGCTTATTGCGGAAGGATTTGACGATTATCTGCCAAAACCGGTAACGCTTTTCGATATACGCGACAAACTGGTCAAATGGATCCGGCCGGGCGTTCTTGTGGCCGACGATTCATGCGACACCATCCTGCTATACCGGATGTTTCTTAAAGACATTAATGTAACTCCGTTTTTTGCAGCAAGCGGACACGATATTGTGGAAATATTCAAGAAACACTCGCTGGCGATCGTGTTCAGCGATATTGAAATGCCCGGCATGAACGGAATTGAAGCCATGAAAACGATCCGGCAATATGAAGCCGAAACAAAAGCGGCGGCTCCGATAAAACTGGTCGCGCTGAGCGGGCACGAAATAAGCTCCCAGGAAAAATTGTGGCGCGATCACGGATTTGAACCGGACATCATGCTGGTCAAACCGATTACAAAACCGCAACTGCTGGAAACTTTGCGGAGCCTTTTACCGGAAATCAAGCTGTAACAAAAGTGTTTTTGCAAGCGGAATTTGAAAAAAAGCCGCGCCCGAACGGGCGCGGCTTTCGCAAGCCTGCATACTCCGGTCAGCTATTGGCAGCCGCAGGTTGTGTCGGCCGGCACCGCCTCGTGATAATGGGTATGCAGAAGGTGATGGCTCTTTTCACCCAGCGGCTCGCCAAGATAATCCTTATAGAGCTTTTGGAGCTGTTCGTTTTTATGCGAAACCCGCAGTTCGCCCTTGCGGTCTATCTGGTACAGCGCGTTCATGCGCGCTTTTACCGCTTCCATATCGGGATTAAGCGGCTGCCCGCCGCCATTGATACAGCCGCCGGGGCAGGACATGATCTCGATAAAATGCAGGTCGGTCTTGCGGCCCGCGCGGATTTCATCGAGCAGCTTGCGCGCGTTGCCTAACCCGCTGGCCACGGCAATGCCAACATCCAGAGCGCCCGCTTTTATCCTGGCTTCCTTTATTCCGTCAAGCCCGCGCACCGGAGCAAGTTTGAGGTTTTCCAGTTCCGTGCCGGTAAGCATGTGGTACGCTGTCCTGACGACCGCCTCCATAACGCCGCCGCTGGCGCCGAACAGTTTGCCGGCGGTGCTGCGTTCCCCGAAAGGCAGATCGTTATCCTGGGGCTCTATGACGTTAAGGTCAATACCGAACATCTTTATCAGCCGCGCGAGTTCCCGGGTGGTAAGCACATAATCCACATCTGCCACGCCGTTGCGGCTCATTTCGGGGCGGCGCGCTTCGGCTTTTTTGGCGGTGCAGGGCATGACCGACACGCTGACTATATTCGCGGAATCAATTTTATTCTGCTGCGCGAAATAGCTCTTGATCACCGCGCCCAGCATCTGCTGAGGACTCTTGCAGGTGGACAGATTCCCCATCATGTCCGGATAGAATTCTTCCACGAATTTCACCCACGCCGGCGAGCAGGAAGTCATCATCGGCAGTTTCCCGCCGGTTTTGACCCGGTGCACCAGCTCGGACGCTTCCTCCATAATCGTCAGGTCGGCCGAGAACGAGGTGTCAAAAACTTTTTTGAAACCCATGCGGCGCAGGGCGGCGACCATCTTGCCGCAGAAGTCCTGACCCGGCGCCACTCCGAATTCCTCGGCGATCGTGATCGAAACCGCCGGCGCGTGCTGGATAACCACATACTTGCCGGGGTTGGCAAGCGCGGCCGCGACCTGGTCAATCTCGGGTTTTTCGCTGAGCGCGCCCGTCGGGCAGACTTTGATGCACTGCCCGCAGTTGACGCATGCGCTTTCGCTGAGTTTGCAGTTGAACGCGCAGCCGACCACGCTCTTGGAGCCGCGGTTGATGTAATCAATCGCGGAAACCGACTGGATCCGCTCGCACACCCGGATGCACTTGCCGCACAGAATGCATTTCTCGGGATTGCGCACGATCGAATTGCTGCTTTCATCAACCGTGGAAATCAGCGTTCTGGATTTGGGAAACCGCCGCCGGCTGACATTATATTCCTCCGCCAGATTAGCCAGTTCGCAGTGGCCGTTGCGAGTGCAGTAAAGACAGTCATCGCAATGGCTGGCGAGCAGCAGCTCGATAATCGTCTTTCTCGCCTGCACGACGCGCGGCGAATGAGTCTGTATTTTCATACCTTCCGCCACAGGCTGAGAACAACTGGGGGTAAGCCCTTTAAACCCTTCTATTTCCACTATGCACAGACGGCACGCGCCGAACGATTCCATGCCCTCCATATAGCAAAGCGCCGGCACATTGATCTTCTCGCGCCGCAGCGCGGTAAGAACGGTTTCGCTGGAATTAGCCTGCAACTTTCTGCCGTTTATCTCGATGTTGACCATAAATTCTCCTAGCCGGCTTTAACCGCGCCGAATTTGCAGACCTTGGCGCAGTTGCCGCAACTGATGCATTTCCTGGCGTCAATGACATGCGGCTGCTTGACAGAACCCGCAATGGCGTTCACCGGGCAGTTGCGCGCGCACATAGTGCAGCCGACGCATTTGGCCGGGTCAATGGAATAACTTACAAGCGATTTGCACACGCCGGCCGGGCACTTGTGGTCGAAAATATGCGCCTCATACTCTTTGCGGAAACTGCCCAGCGTGCTCAGGATCGGGTTCGGCGCGCTCTGCCCCAGCCCGCACAGGCTGGCGTCTTTCACCACACGGCCGAGCGTTTCCAGCCTGGAGATCATTTCGTCAGGCTCTTTCACCTTGCCGGAAGTGATCTCGTCGAGCATGCCAAGCATCTGCAGGGTACCCTCGCGGCAGGGCGTGCATTTGCCGCAGCTTTCACGCTGGATGAAATCCATGAAAAAACGCGCCACGTCAACCATGCAGGTATGCTCGTCCATGACCACCAGTCCGCCGGAGCCCATCATTGCGCCGACTTTTTTGAGCGATTCGTAATCAATTTCGATATCCAGATGGTTCTTGGTAAGGCACCCGCCTGACGGCCCGCCGACCTGCACGCCTTTGAACTCGTAGCCGTGTTCGCAGCCGCCGCCGATATCATAAATGATCTCGCGGATTTTCACGCCCATCGGCACTTCCACCAGACCCGTGTTGCAGATTTTGCCCGACAGCGCGAACACTTTCGTGCCTTTGCTGTTGGCCGTTCCGAGCGAGGCGTATTTTTCATGGCCGAACGCTATGAGGTCGGGCACATTGGCCAGTGTTTCCACGTTATTGATCACAGTGGGCTTGCCGAACAGGCCCTTCGCCGCCGGGTACGGCGGGCGGGGCCGGGGCATTCCGCGTTTTCCTTCGATGCTGTTTAAAAGAGCCGTTTCCTCGCCGCAGACAAACGCGCCGGCGCCCATTTTGATAATGATGTCGAGATCGAAACCGCTGTCGTAAACGTTTTTCCCGAGCAGGCCGTAAGCCGTCGCCTGCGCTATCGCGGCTTTGAGATTTCTGATCGCGAGCGGATATTCCGCCCGGATATACACATACGCCTTGGTTGCGTGGATGCCGTAAGCGGCGATCGCCATGCCCTCGATCAGCCGGTGCGGATCGCCTTCGATCAGCGCGCGGTCCATGAACGCGCCCGGATCGCCCTCGTCGGCGTTGCAGACAAGGTACTTCTGTTCCGCGTCGGCGTTTAACGCGATTTTCCATTTCTTGCCGGTCGGAAACCCGCCGCCGCCCCGCCCGCGCAGGCCGCTTTTTTCGACGCTGTCGCACACGTCTTCCGGCGTCATCGTATGGATAACTTTCAGCATGGCGGTATAGCCGCCGCGCG
>JAQVSV010000021.1 GCA_028700325.1 Elusimicrobiaceae bacterium
TAATATTTATTGATAACCGTTTCGGAAATCGTTCCGGCATTTTTGTCCGCCATGCGTTCCTCCGGTGCAGATAGGCTATTGCTATTATATAAAAAGCCCGGCCATAACAAAATCCGGCGGGCGGGTGATTCCGCCCGCCGGAAACAGGAAGCGCCGGCTCCTACTCCGTTACCGTCAGGTTGACACTCGCGGAATTGGCCGCGAATTCCGGCGCATACATTGACTGCAGTGCCGCCGGGCCTATATGGTACACGCCCGGCGTGGTGGGGCGCAGCCGGTAAGCCAGCACATATTCGCCGTGCGGCAGCCAGCTGGCGAAGAAGTTCATGCGGCTGTCGCGCGGTTCCGTGTAGCGCGCGAGCCTGTCCCATTCCCAGCCGCTTTTGAGCGTTTCAAACTCGAAACCCGCGCCTTTGGGGTCGGCCAGATGGACAAACTCGAACTGGTGCCGTGCGTTTATGGTCAGGTGCACTTCCAGCTCGTCGCCCACTTTCACCGTAGCGCCGTCGTCCAGCGGGGAGAGCGTGTAATCCCGGCCTGTTTTCCTGCGCAGAAAATACTGCCGGTCCACCGCCAGCATCCCGTTTTTTGAAGCTTTTACCGGCTGCCGTGTGGTATACACCATGCTGAGCGTCGCGAACGCCATGCCCTTGCCTGTTTTTTCGATAACGGCTTTCGAGTTGGCGCGCTTTATGGCCGGTCCGGCCAGCTCCCACCGGAGCGGTTTCTGAAGGAAGTCGGAAGCCGCCACCGTCGCCTCCGCTTTTACCGCGCCCCAGTTTAGCCTGTAGTTCGTGGAACCGGAGAGCATGCCCGTCTTCTTCATATACTCAAGCAGCGAATAAACCGCGGCCGCGGCGGCCTTGGTGGATTTCCATTCGGCGGTTTTGCGGTCGGGCATCATCCACAGCGCCATGCCCTTTATCAACTTGCTGCCGGGCCGCAGGTTAAGCAGCGTGCGCAGCAGGAAAGCGTGGGTTTCCAGAGTGTCGCTGTACCAGAACCAGGAGATTTTCTCGGGAGTCCAGCAAACGCTGCCTTCCGCGCCGGTTTTCGCGCCGTCAACCGCGCGGTCGAGATATTCGTCGGACTTCTTTTTGTCGCCAAGCCGCAGGTATATCCAGGCGGCGTGCGCCTCGCCGAGCTGGGTGAGCGCGTCGGAGTGCCGGTCCACATATTCCATCCATGTTTTGGCGTAGCGTCTGGCGGTTTGCGTTTCACTCCAGCCGGCAGGATACGAAGTGAGGGTATACGCTCCGTAAAGCACGAATGCCAGCGACGAAGTGTCAGGATCCATATGCTTTGGAATTTCGTTCACCGCATAGCGCATCGCGTTTCGCAGGATGTCCTGCGGGATCTCGACACCGTAAATGCCCGCCGTGGCAAACGCGTCGAGCACATAGAGCGTCATGTACAGGTTGCTTTCGCCGCCGGGAAACCATGGAAACGACCCGTCCGGCTTCTGGCAGGTTCTCAGTTTTTCCACGGAAGCGGCGTATTCCCGGCTGACCAGCTCCGGTTTTAGCAGGTCAATAAGCGGAAAGAGACTCTCCCCGCCTTTGGAACGCTGGAACCAAGGCGTTTCCTCCAGCCCCATCTGGCGCAGCGGATTGTCCCGCTCCCATTCGGGGCTGATGGTTTTGCGTTTCGGAATCCTGGCGACCGATTCCCTCAGGCCCGGTATCTGTCTGTACAGCCGGTCTGTCACCGCAAGCGGCACCGCCCTGTTCACCACCTGTTCCGTGCATTCATAAGGATACAGCACCAGCTGCGGCAAGGAATTCATGACAGCCGACGCAAGCTGCGGATCCACCTGCACGAACGCGTTTTCCATAAACGCGTCCTGCGGCAGATCCTCTATGGCGAGCGTTTCCGAATCGCGGTCAAGCAGTTTCACCACCGATCTTAACACCCGGTCGTAGCCCGGCAGAACCGGCAGCTCCTGCTGTTCCGAGTCGCTTACCGCGCCCGCCCGGAAACCGCCCGTGATTTTAAGCGAGGCAATTCCCTGCGCGACCCGGACCGGCCATATGAATGTTTTGCTTTCGCCCGGCGGCACCGTGCCGGCCGTTTCCGGCGGGGTTTCGGTATACGCCGCGGTAACGTTTTTCATGTTCTCGGTTATCTTTATGGCGGCTTCGCCCGATACCGGTTCCGCGGTGGTGTTGGTGACGGTCAGCCGTATTTCGCTCCGGTCGCCCTCGCGCCAGAACCGCGGCGTGAGCACCCGCGCCATAACCGGTTTGGCGGTAACCGCCTCGGCGCTTGCCGCGCCGGTCTTGATATCCCTGGTAATGACGGTCGCGCTCAGTTTCCACGAAGTCAGCCGCTGCGGCAGGGTAAAGGAAAAGCCGCCTTTCCCCTGACGGATTCCCACAAACGGATTGAAGTACGCGGTTTCGGCGAAATTCGTGCGCGGCGCGATTTCCGGCTGCGCGGCGGAAGGCGAGGCTTCCTGCGCGGCCATGCCCGGCGCCTTGTCTTTCTTCAGCTCCGTCATCGCGGACGGAGCACCGGAAGCGCGGCCCATTACCGCGCCTTCTTCAAGCATGGCGCCACCGACCGCGTCTTCCATGACGTTGCGGCCCATCATTGATGATTTCGATAAAAACATGCCTTTGCTTCTGCCGTGACGCGAGCCGGCGATTTGTATGTAAGGCGGAACCGGTTCCGCCAGCCGCCGCCGGAACGCCTGCATCATCAGTTCGATCCAGCCTTTTCTGACCGGCAGTTCCGTGTTGTAAGGCGCGAAGATGGAAACGGAGTTGCCGCCCGAATACTCCCGCTTCGGATACAACCCGCCGATCCAGGAAGGCGCCGCGGCTTCATAATATTCCAGCGACCGGTCATACACGCGCACGCTGGCCTGCGCGTTTACCGGCCTGTTGCGCCAGTCGGCTACCGAAACGGCCCAGTTCGCCTTCCCGCCCGGCTCGTTGGTTTTGGTGTATTGGAATTTCACGTTCAGGTTTTTGTCGCGCCACGGCACCGTGACATTCGTGCGGCCGCTGAGAAATTTGAAGTCTTTGGCGGCGAACCAGCGCACGGTGATTCCGCCTTTATGCTCGAACCCCGTCTTGACGCGGTAAATCCTGATCCCGCCGCGCTCCAGCATTTCCCGTTTCAGCAGGTACCGGCCGGCCCACACCTCGACAAACAGCGGCGCGGTCCGCGCGGCCGACGCGCCCAGCAGGATCTCGGCGGTTTCGCCTTCGTAAACGGTGTTTCTGCGGGCAAGCGTGACCGGCGGAAGGTTAAGCGACGCGCTGTCAGTTCTGTCGGCGCACAGTATGATCGCCGACTGCTCGCTCACGCCGCCCCACGGGTCCGGCGCGGAAAGCGTCATGCGGTACACGCCCGGACCGGGCGGCTTGAAAAATATGTCGGCCGGTTTGCTTTCCGAAAACTCGACCGGCCCGCCGGAAACCCGCGGACCGTCTGGAATACTGGCGAACAGCCCGTCCATTGTCTGCGGAGCGGGAAAATTGCCCCACATGGGAGCCGCGGCGCCGGTTTCGGGCCGTTTGTCCAGCCGGAAAAATTTCACGGTTCCCTTGCCGCTGACGGCTATGGCGTTGAGGTTCTGCAAGGATACTTTGATATGCCCGCCGTCGGCGTAAATGAACCCTTCGTCGCGCGCTATGTCAAACGTGTAGGCGTGGCTGCCCGCCGTAATGCCGGCGGCGGCCGTGATCGTGCGTCCGCCGGCGTCGCGGGCGCTGGCTTTCACCACGAAAACGGACGGAAATCCCATGCCCGTCCGTTCCGGCTGCGGAGTGAAGCTGATCGAGAATTTGCCGTCCGGTCCGGCCACGGCGCTGCCGGACGCCACTTCTTCGCCGTTTCTGTCAAACCCGCCGAACCGCCAATGCCACCAGGGTATGAACACCTGCCGGGTTACGGTGTAATTCACCGGCGCGTTCTGCACTCCGCCGCCGAAATAATAAACCGCCGCGCCGTTTACCGTGACGGGGCTGCCGTAGCGCACGGCTTCTTTCGGCGTGTCGAGTTTGACCTCGAATTCCGGCCGCTTGTATTCTTCCACCGAAAACAGGTAATCGTTTCGCGTATCCTGCCGGTAATCATCCAGCGACGCGCTTATATGGTACTGGCCCAGCAGCGCATCGGCGGGTATTTCAAACGAGCCCGACACTCCGCCCATGCTGCCGGGCTGGAGCCGGAATGTTTTTATATCGCGCCAGTTGGCGTCGCGCACCTGCACGGAAATCCTGTTTTTCCCGGCGTAAGTGCGAAACCCCTGCGGAATGCGCTCGAGCGCGGTAACTTTAAACGTCACCTGCTGGCCCGGCCGGTAAATCGGACGGTCGGTTTCGGTATGCAGGCTGAGTGTCGGCTCGGGTGAAAAACCGAACGACATCTGATATTGCCAGAACGCTATGTTTCCCTCGTGCTGCGCGTAGGGATAAACAGTGGCGTATATGCTGTGGCGCGGCATTACGGCAACAGGCTGGCTGACAGCGGCCATGCCGGTTTTATCGGCGGTCAGTTTTAAAACGGTTTTGCCGAGCGCGGTGATTTGCGCGCCCTGCGCAGGCCGGCCGGTGAGCCCGTTCAGCGCGTAAAAATGCACTATGTCCGGCTGGAGGGTTCTGGGCGCGGACAGTTTGTCCGGCTCGACAACGTAATCGGACGGGTTTCCTTTAATGCCTTCCGCCCCGATCAGCACCAGCTCGGTCACGTTAACAAGCGCGCCGGAAACAAGGTCGTGCCCGTCTTCAAAAGCGTCGTCGCTGGCGGCCGCCGCGACATAAAGCCCTTTTTCCAGCGCGGGCGGGGTTACGTCGGCGGTTATCGGGGCGTACCTGGCCGGATACTTCAGTTTATCCGCCCAGGCCCTGAAAGGCTTGCGCCCCAGAAACCGGCGCAGCATGTCCGCCGTCAGCTCGAATTTGTAGAACCGGTCGCCGCCGCGGTTCCTGCCGGCTTTGTATAAACTTTCCAGCTCGGCGCGGCTGGTTTTATAGATACGGAAATGCACAAGCTCCACGTTGCGGGCATCCACCTTCAGCGCTTTCGCGCCGGGCGGCGGCGTGACGAACGAATGCAGTGTCAGGCTCGGCATTTCTATCGAGGCGCGCAGCTGCGCGCATTTTACCGCCTGATTGGTTTCGCCGTAACTTTTTTCAAGTTTTTTGCAGGTTTCGACAGCGGTTTCCAGCTCCGGCAGCCCATGCGACATTACGGCCGACCTGTACAGCGCCTCCGCGCGCGCCAGAGGCCCGGCATTGTCGTTCGCGGCCCAGTCATCAAGGGTTTTTATTGCCGCGCGCGCCAGGCCGGACCCGGCTTTTGAAAGTACGCTGTCGCCATGCTCGAACGGAATCATCAGGCGTTTTATTTTCCACATAAACGCGGCGTCGCGACAGGTTTTGCCGGCCGTGTCGCCGGCGTCTTCATAAAGCGCGGCGGCCATGGCGGCGCGCGGCAGGCCGGCGGATTTGAAACGGCCGGAAAAATCGTCTTTCACAAAATCCCCGGCGTCCGGCAGTTTGTCATCCGGGGCGTCGTTGCGCGACAGTATCCAGTCGCCCCAGCGCAGCGCGGCGAAATCCCAGAGGGTGGGGGTTTCACGCAGGTCAGTCTTGTCGGAAACGATAAAATAACTCTCCTGCGCGAGCGGTTTTTTGGCGAGCGCTTTTTTAAGGGACCACAGGCCGGCATAAGCCGCGCTGATGTCCGCTTCCCACTGTGTGCGGGTGCGCCGTGTCACGTCAGTCGCGCCTGCTTCGATATCGGCGGGCAGGTTATAGCCGTACTGGTTGAGGTATTCCCGCATGACCTCCGCTTTCAGCAGGAGCAGCCGGCCCTGCCATGCGGGATCGCCCGTTTTGGGCAGACTGGCCGCCGCGGCGACCGCCTCGGCGTACTGGAACGCCAGCGCGCGGCACTCGACCGAGCGGTACAGCGCCCTGAGTCTGTCGTCGCCGTCGGTGTTTTTTGCCGCGGCTTCATAGTTTTCAAGCGCCTGGGCGTAGCGGCCTTTGCCGAACAAATTATCCGCCTGCTCCAGACTGCGCGCGCCGCCGGCGGCCGCAGCCGCGCCCGGCGCCAGCAAAAAACATAAGATCGCCAATTTTTTCATAAGCTCCCCTTGAAACGGCCCGAACAGCGCATGGCCTGCGCATTTGGCCCGGCAGTTGAAGCATTATCGCGCTGACCCCGCAATCCCGCCACACAGCGAAAGTATACCTAATGCCCGTACCGTAAGCAAATGCCCGCGCAAATACGGCGGTCCGGCCGGCAAATGTGCTAGAATAAGCCGAAGTCGTTTCCGGCACGGTTCCGCATAATAGAAGCAAGACAGCAGCTTCGCCCTCATCGAGGGGCCCGGGCCGTCCGTCATTTGCACGGCGGAAAAGGAATATTATGACCACCATGACGCAACCGCCCTCACAACCGCCGCCCAACGCCGGTTATTCCCTCCGGTTCCTTATCATAACCGCGCTTTTTGTGACCACGCTGATTACCTCCAATGTGGCGGCGGTCAAACTGGTGGTGCTGTTCGGGCTTACGGTGTCGGGCGGGGAGCTGGTGTTTCCGGTCAGCTATATTTTCGGCGACGTGCTGACCGAGGTCTACGGATATTCCCGCGCCCGGCTGGTTATCTGGACCGGGTTCGCCTGCAACCTGTTTTTCGTGTTTTTCGTCTGGGCGGCGGGCCGGCTGCCGGCGGCGGATTTCTGGCATAATCAGGCCGCATACGATATTATTCTGGGCGTCGCGCCACGCATGCTGTGCGCCAGCCTGCTGGCGTTCCTGTGCGGGGAATTTACGAATTCCTATATAATGGCGAAACTCAAAATCCGCACGAGCGGCCGCCATCTGTGGCTGCGCACCATCAGTTCCACCGTGGCAGGCCAGGCGCTGGACACGGTGATTTTTGTGACGATCGCGTTTTTTGGCGTGATTCCCGGCCGGGCGCTGCTGGTTACCCTGCTGCATCAGTGGTTTTTCAAGTGCATGTTCGAGGCGCTGCTGACTCCGCTTACCTACAAGGCGGTCGGGTTTCTCAAAAACAGAGAAGGGGTTGACGTGTATGACCGGCATACCGTGTTCAACCCCTTCTATATGTTCACGCCGGATAAGTAAAACTTACAGCTCGCCTATGTCTTCGTTCCACAGCTGCGGCTTTTCCGCGATGAACCGGCGCATCAGGGCCTTGCATTCCTCAAGATCGAGGTTTTCCACTTCCACTCCGTGCCGGGCCAGGAACTCCGGCGCGCCGGCAAAAGTTTCGTTCTCGCCTATCACGACTTTTTTGATGCCGAACTGAACCACCGCGCCCGAACAGAGATAACAGGGGCTGAGCGTGGAATACAGCGTGGTGCCCCGGTACGAGCCTATGCGGCCGGCGTTTTGCAGGCAGTCAATTTCGGCGTGCAGGATGGGCGCGTCCTTCTGCACGCGCTGGTTGTGTCCGCGTCCGATGATTATGCCGTCCTTGACCAGCACCGCCCCGATCGGTATGCCGCCTTCCTCAAGACTCTTGCGCGCCTGCGCGATGGCTTCTTCCATGAACCCGTCCATAATCAGCCTCCTGAAATCCTGTTTACAAACTTCCGTTCAATTATTCTACAATTTATATTATGTGAAATTATTTTTTAAGCCGTTTCAAGGCCAGTTATGCTTGCACGCTATACCATAGAAGAAAACAGCATAAAACAGATAGATTCCGAAACCGCGCCCATTCAGGTTTACGTCAATCCCGACGATGCGGAAAAACAGCGGCTAATTTCAAATTACAAACTGGACGAGCATACCCTCAACTCCGCGCTGGACCCGGAAGAGCTGTCGCGTATGGAATTCGAGCCGGACCATCTGGCGGTAATCCTTAACCGCCCGAAAAATTATTCCGGCCACGACAAGCTGCTTTTCAAAGTCGCTTCAATGGGGCTGTTCCTGTTCAAGAACCGGCTGATAGTAGTCATTTCCGAGGATATCCCGCTTTTCACCGGCAAAAAATTCCGGCGCGTGGCCGAAGTAAACGACGTGTTTCTCAAGCTGATCTACAACTCGATCTACCACTATGTAGAGCATCTGAAAATAATCAACATGATTACCGACGAGATCGAGAAGAAGCTCAGCGAATCCATGGAAAACAAATATCTGCTTAATCTTTTCACGCTGGAGAAATCGCTGGTGTACTATTACAACGCCATCAACTCCAACGGGTTTGTGTTCAGCAAGATGCGCAACAGCTCGGAAAAAATCGGGTTCAGCATCGAGGAAACCGAAATGCTGGACGATATAATCATCGAAAACGGGCAATGCCTCAAACAGGCGGAAATCTACTCCAACATTCTGGCCAGCATGATGGACGCGCGGTCAAGCCTCGTCAGCAACAACCTCAACCAGCTGATGAAGACGCTCAACCTGATCACGATCGGCATCATGGTTCCGACTCTGGTGGTGAGCGCGTTTTCGATGAACGTCACGATCCCGTTCCAGAAACATCATCACGCGTTCTGGATCATTATGGGGTTTGCCGTTATTTCAGTGCTGGTGACCTACCGCTACTGGAGATATAAAAAATGGTGACCCCGTCTGCTCCGGCCGGTTTGCCGTCGGCGTTCGTGCCGGTGCGGCACGATGCGCGGTCGGGCGCAGGCCGGGTTTTGAGCCTGCCGCGCAGCCGCGCTTAACGCCGCGGATGCGGCGTCCGGGCATTATGGCCCGCGGCGGAGCGGCGTTAGCGGGCAGCATCTGCCGTTCGGATATAAAAAACACTCGGCTCGCAAAATACGCGGAGAAATGCCTGCCGCGTAGGTCTTTTTTCCCTTAAAATAAGGGGCCTTTAGCACCTATTCGCAAAAATAACAGAATGTTAGACTAGTATCACAATTCGCTGAAGTCCCCCCAGGATGTGACCTCCACCCCCCCCGGTAGGTTGCATCTAACAAAAGGCCCCCGTTACAGGGGGCCTTTTTGTCAGCACGCAAGCGGAAATATCGGAGCTAGCCGCCTATCATGGCAAGCAGGCCGGTCGCGGCCAGTACAGCCACAAGTATGCCCATGATGGATTCGCCGGCGATAATGCCGGCCGACACCGGCACCACATAGGGGCCCAGTTCCTTTTCCCATTTCTTTTCAATGACAAGCGCGAACCCCGCGCCGATAAACATTGACAGCGAATTGTAAAACGGAATGACCAGCGCCAGCCCCACTCCCATCGCGGACGGAATGAACTTGCGCCATTTCGGAAGCGCCATTTCAAGCAGCGGCAGGAAAATTCCGATCAGGCCGCCGACAATCAGGCCGCCGCGCGCGGTGTAATGCAGCGAGGAGATCCCGTTCGAAAGCAGCCTCGCCACCGCCGCCCACACCTGCGCGGAGGGCGCAGGCCATTTGTCCGAGCCCAGCACCGTCGCGTCGGGCACCAGCAGATAGAAAGCCGGCACCACCACCAGCGTGCCGGCGAAAATGCCAGCCAGCTGGGCCAGAAACTGTTTGCGCGGGTTTGCGCCCAGCAGGTATCCGCTCTTGAGATCCGTCAGCAGATCGGCGGACGCGCCCGCCGCGCCCGCCGTCACGCTTGCGGTCATCAGGTTCGTAACCATGTTCGTGGGAGCCAGAACGCCGAATCCGAGCTGGGTGATTTTGCCCATCGCGCCTACCGGCGTTATGTCGGATTCTCCGGTCGCGCGGCATGCCACGATAGAAAGAAAAAACGTCATCACCACCGCCACCAGGCCCATAAGCAGTGTGGTGTCGAACGCGAAATACAGCACCAGAATGCAGCCCAGCCCCGACAACGCGGTTCCGGCAACAAACCAGCTTCCGGGCACTTCGATGTGCGCCATGGGATCCTCGCCGTTTTTCTTGCCCGTGAAAATAGCCGTTATGCCGCTGAACGCGCGCAGAATTGTGCGCCACTGAAACGCAAACGCCAGCAGCGCCGACGTAACCATCATTGACGCGCCCGCCCAGGTGCTCCACTTGACTATATTGCGGTAGCCCAGCGCCGGATCAATGCCGCCAAGTTCCACGATTTTCGGAGCCAGCCAGGCGTAATTGATTGTCGCGCCCAATAACAGCGACCACGCCACTTTCCACCCCATAATCGCGCCCGCCGCGATCATGATCGCGCTCATATCGAACGAAATGGTGTATTTCGACAGCTCGATCCCCTTAATATAGCCGGGAAACGAGAGCGAAGCGGGAATGCTCATGAACCGCGGGACAGCCGCATCCCTCAGCCACGCCACCACCGCGCCGAACAGGCCGCCCAGCCCTAGCAGCCGGGCCTTTAGAACCGCGTCGCCGCCTTTGGCGTGCAGGCTTCTGAGGGTTTCCGCCGCGGCGATCCCGCTGGGAAACTTCAGCTGCTCGATATTGATCATCTGGCGTTTCATCGGCACCGCCATGAATACGCCGAGCGCGGCCAGAAAAATCGTCCACAAGGTCAGCGTGCCCCAGTGCATGTGCTGCCCGGTAACCAGCAGAAACGCCGAGATGGCCGATACCATCGTGCCGCCCGTGGAATAACCCGCCGACGATGCCGTTGACTGCATGCAATTGTTTTCCAGTATGCTCATTTCCGTGGGGAACATTTTGGGGAAGAGAGTCATCAGCGTTTTGTAAATGGCGAACGAGAGGATGCACGCCGTAATGGCGACGCCCAGCCCCCAGCCGGTTTTAAGCCCGACGTATAAATTTGACAGCGACATGAACCCGCCCAGCACCGCGCCCATGACCACCGCGCGCACGGTCAGCTGGGGCATCGTGTCGCCCCGGTACACTTCCTTATACCACTTAAGCTCTGTTTCTTCCGGCGACAGTTTCGTTTCCTGTTCCGGCACTGCGGCAGCTGCGGTTTCGTTTGACATTTTATCCTCTTAAAGCTGTTCCGAAATTCCCGCAATGCCACTTCAGGCAAAGCTTGCCGTGCATTCCTTGAGCGTGTTCGGTTTGCGGAGTTGCCGGCCCGTGAGGCTGACCGCCTCCGATTCGTGCCCCGGGCTTCGCTGCTGTAGTGGATGCCGCGGCGGGAAGCGGCCGCATTCCGGGAAATTTCAGAAAAGCTCCTGATTTAATACACATGTTTGATTTTATTGTAGCAAAACGGGCGCGGCATTTACCGCAATCGTAAACAGGCTGAGGAACGCGACATGTCACGAATAAAATACTTCCGGCCTTATTGGCCGGCACGCTTCCGTTCGGTTGCCCGTCCGGTTTTTGCTCAATGCGTTCGCCGCATGTGCGGGAAACAGTTTTTTGCAAGCCGGGCGTGTGAACGGGCCGGAGATTTTCCGGCATGGCGAAGCGGGAAGCGGCGCGGCGCTGGCGCGTGGGGAGCGCGTTGCCGGAAACGGCAATCCCCCTCCGCAAGATGCAGGGGAGGGGGATTGTCAAAGACGGAAGCATGCGTTTTGCGCGGAAACTGTGTACGGCGGTTAATTCGGGTTCCAGTAGCCCGGCATATTGGTGCGGAAATGCTCCTCCGCGTTATGTTCCACGCCGGGCGCGTAAAAAATAGCGCCTTCCCGTTTTTCGATCATCCTGCGCATTTTCTTCATGTTGTTCGACAGATGGCCCGGATTGAACGACAGGTATCCGTCAAGCGGAATATAAAGCCGCGGCGTGCCTTTCCCGGTCACCACAAAAGGAATCCAGCGTTTGTTGGCCCGGTTCCAGCGGATTGACCTGTCAAGCTCGTCATAGCCGCGCCGCGTGCCTACGCTCCACGAGTGGATCGGGCCGGTGCCGCACAGGATATAATCCATGCCGGAGAAAATGTTTCCGTAATGCCAGTAACGCACGAGCACCGTGTCTTTCAGCTGGCTGGCCGACAGCAGATTGCAGTAATTGCTGTAATTTTTAGGATCGTTGCGTCCGGGATTGTCAAAAAAAGCGAATTTCGTCCCGGCTTTGAGTTTTATCCGGAACATTATATCGCCGTACCCGAACGTGGCGAGCGGATTGATGGTGGTGAAAATTGCGCGCCCGAACGCTTCTTCCCATAACTGTTTTGTGACTTTGGCCCGCTCCGCCAGGCTGCACGCTTCCCCGGGATTGCTCGCGCACGACATGAACGAGTTCAGCTTCAGTTCCGGGCCCCAGGTGTAAAGGGTGTCCGGCTGGCAGTCCGGGTCCAGCGCTTTCAATTCAACCGAATCGCCCAGCGGCAGGTTATGCGTGGCGGAAGAAACACACTGCTCCCACGCGCCGAACCCTGCAGTGCCATGCGCCTTGAACAGTTTGGCGTTCGCAGGGCCGAAAGCCGCGAAGAAGATTACCGAAACTGACAGGATGATTTTTGTTTTTCGTGTCATATGGCGCCCCTTCACATGGCTGTATTGTTCTCCGGGCCGGCTGTGCCGCGCCCGCCGGACCGCGTTAATTCGCGTTCCAGTAGGATTTCATGCCGGTCGAAAAATGAGCGTCGGCGCTTTTGGTCACTCCGGGCGAGAAAAACACGCCGCCTTCGCCTTTTTCAATCATTTTTTTCATCAGCGCAAAATTCTTGTTCAAATGCCTGGGACTGAAGCTGTTGCTGTCGAGATTCCTGTTGAACAGAATGGAACGGTCGCTCTTTTCCGCCACATAAGGGATCCAGTGCCGGTGGCTCCTGGTCCAGTTGTACGCTCTCGACAGCTCCTCATAGCCCTGCCGGGTGCCTACGCTCCACGAATGGATCGGGCCGGTGCCGCATATGATGTAATCCAGCCCGTACAGAGTGCCGATATGCCAGTTCCGCACGATAACGGTGTCGGCCGTCTGATCGGGCGATAGCGTATTGCACAGGTGACTGGAGTCCGGCGGGTCAATCAAAAAAGCGAAGCGGGTGTCGGGCTTGAGCTTGATCCTGAACATTATGTCGCCGTAGCCGAATGTCGTGATCGGGCTGACTGTGGCAAAAATCGCGCGGGGAAACGAAGCCTTCCATATCTGGG
This sequence comes from Elusimicrobiaceae bacterium, assembly GCA_028700325.1. Lineage (NCBI taxonomy): Bacteria > Pseudomonadati > Elusimicrobiota > Elusimicrobia > Elusimicrobiales > Elusimicrobiaceae > Elusimicrobiaceae bacterium. The sequence continues at coordinate 12,915 of JAQVSV010000021.1, forward strand.
AAGCCACTTTCGACCGTTTTGCCAGATCACACGCTTCGCCCGGATTGCTGGCGCACGAGAGAAAAGAAATGAGCTTGAGATCGGGGCCCCATGAGTACAGCGTGTCGGGCCGGCAGTTCGGATCAAGCTTCCCCAGCTGGCGCGAATTGCCCAGCGGCAGGTACATTGTGGCGGAAGACACGCAGTTCTGCCACGCGCCGTACCCGGTTTCGGCGGATGTTGCCTCAGTGGCGGGAGCCTGCTGCGCCTTATCCTTTTTCCACGGCAGCTGGAACGCATAGCCCGGATTACCCGCGCCCGGCAGGAAAACGGCAAGCAGAAGCAATATTTTAATATATGTTCGCATAAAAAATCCGCCCGAACGGTCCGGCAGGATCCGCCTCTGATATAATTTATGTTGTTTGGCGGAACCGGTCAAGGGACAATGGGCCTATATCGGGCCTGCCGCAAGGACCCAGTGCGGCGTTCGTTTTCACGATAATCTGCCGGCCGGACAGCATAACGGCAAAAGCAGGCGGTGTTTTGTCTCGTGCATTTCGGACAAACGGTTCTTTTCCGCGCGGCGGTTTTTGCACCGGTTTATCCACGCCGGCCTGCGCGCCGGCGGTTTAGCGCAGGATGTTGTTTGTGCGCTCTATTTCACGCGGATGCTCCGGCCCGTAATATTTCAGCAGCAGCATGGTGATGTCGTCCGCCTGGTCGCCGTTGGAAAACGCGATCAGCCTGCCCAGCACTCCGTGCACGATTTCCTTGATCGGGCGGGCGGAAACGCCCTGCAGATCCGCCAGCAGGCGGGCTTCGCCGTAAAGCTCGTTGCCGGGGCCGGTGGCTTCGGTGACACCGTCGGTATACAGAAACAGCATGTCGCCGGGGTTTAATTTCAGCGTCGCTTTGCGGAAGGTCATCCCTTTCATTACTCCGACCACCATGCCTTCCAGCGGTTCGAGGTAGGAGGCGGTTCCGTCCGCGCGGATTACCAGCGGCGTGTTGTGGCCGCCGTTGGAATAAATGATGTCGCCGGTTCTGATATTGAGCGTGCCGATAAACGTGGTGACGAACATCGCTTTTTCGTTGCCCTCGCTCAGATCGTCGTTCACTTCCGCGAGCACCTGCTCAGGACTGACGTTTTTCGTCGCGGTGACTTTAAGCAGTGTTTTGGTTACCGCCATGAAAAGCGCGGCGGGCACGCCCTTGCCGGTCACGTCGCCGATAACGAAGAAAACGTGGTCCTCATCCAGCATCTGGAAATCGTAGAGGTCGCCGCCCACTTCTTTGGCCGACTGGATGAGCGCGTAGATGTCGAAATGGTGATTGTCCGGGAACGGCGGGAACAGTTTGGGCAGAAAACTCAGCTGGATGTCGCGCGCGATGTTGAGTTCGCTTTCGAAACGCTGTTTGGCAGCCGTGGTTTCGGTCAGCCGGCGGATATGCTCTTTCAGCTCGTTCTGCATGTAGCGCAGGGTGCCGGCCAGCCGGCCGATTTCGTCTTCGGTTTCAGGAGCCGGAACAGGCGCGTCGAAATCGCCCGACCCGATCAGTTCCGCCGCCGCCGACATCGCCGCCAGCGGCCTGGTGATGGACCTCGAAATGCACAGGATCACGAATACCAGAACCAGCAGCCCGAGCGCGGAAAGGAACATGGTTTCCCGGTTGAGGCGCGAGATATCCGCCATCAGCTCCCCGCGCGGAAAAAACAGCGCGATTGACCAGCCGTTCGCCGGGATGGGCGCATAATAAACCCAGCAGCTGCCGTGCGTGGCGGTGTTTATAAGGGAAAAACCGGTTTCGCCCGCGATCATTCTCCGGCCCAGTTCGCGCAGCGGCGCGTTGCCCGCGGCTTCGGCAAGACTGAAAACGCTTTCATTCATTATCAGCTGCGTGTTCGGGTGTGTTACGAAGGTGCCGGATTTCGAAACCAGCACCGCATACCCGGTTTTGAGGATTTTGATGCCCGACACTATCCGCGTCAGCCGCTCAAGCGACACATCCGCCGTGACCACTCCGTCCACCCGCGCTTTCAGTACCGGGTTCCTGAACGGGAAAGAATAGGTGGCCATCAGAATATTGCCGCCGCCCTCGTCGTAATAAGGCTCCGACCAGACGGGTTTTTCCAGCTCGACCGGAATCTGGTACCAGTCCTGCAAAAAGTACTCGTAATCGCTTCCGTCAAGCCAGCTGTTGCGGAATTTGCCGCCGTCCCGGTAACAGTAGGGCGCGAAGAATTTCCGGCCCGGCAGGTAATTATACGGTTCAAACGCGGCAGCGCTGCCGAAAATTTCGGGCGTGTTTGCTACGGTATCGCGCAGCATGCGCAGGATCCTGTCCTGCGCGGGAACGCCCTCCGACATAAAACCCGCCAGACTGCCGACCGACGTCATCACCGGGCGCAGCACTCCCTCGATGCGGAATACCGCGCTCTGCACGATCAGTTCCGCCTGGGTGCGCGTGTTGCGCTCGATTATCTTGCGCGCCGTCGCGTAGTTAAAGCCGAAAATGACAAGAAAAACCGCCACCGTGGCGGACGAGAAAATAAGCATCAGTTTTACGGCCAGCGACTTGTTTTTTATCATTTGCAGTTTTTATAGAAACTTTTGTAGTCCGGGAATGTCTTGATGATGCCCGCCCGCTTGAGCTCCTGCGCCGTGAATGTGTAATCTTTCTCGTCCAGCAGGCCCGCGTTGTCCGGCCTGCCGTCCGGCAGAAGAGCTGTTTTAAACGCGTTAAGCATCCAGGTCTGGTGCGCTTCGTTGGCGGGCAGCCGGGCTTTGTGCATGTATTCGATGGTCTCGGCGACCGCTTCGCGCGGGTGTTCGAACGCGTACAGCCAGCCTTCCACCGAGGCTTTGGCGAAACTGCAGGCCGCCTCCGGATTTTTTTCGTATGAAGTCCGCGTCATATAAAGCCCGTCTTCCGGAAAATTGATGCCGTAGTCGGCGGGGGCGAAGCTGACCAGCTCGCCGGCGTTGAAGCCGGAATTGAGAATGGTATGGTATTCGTTATAGGTCATGGCGCAGGCGGCCGTGACCGCGCCGGTAAGGAAAAGGTTGACGCTGTGCGACTGGGTGATGATCTTCGGCCGGATTTTTTCGTGCGCGAAAAAAGCCTTGGGCTGGGTATCGAAGTCCGGCCAGATGCTCACTTTTTTCCCGTTCAGATCGGCAGGCGTTTTGACGCCAGAGCTTTTTTTTGCGACCAGCAAAAGCGCGGATTTGCGCACGATCTGCCCCACATTCACTAACTGAAACCCGGAGTCGCGCATTTTCAGCGCGCTCGACAGCCACAGCAGGGTGATGTCGCAGCCGCCCGTCCGCAGCGTTTTCTCCGCCGGAGCCTGAGGCCCTCCGGCAAGGATTTCCACGTCGAGCCCGCGTTTTTTGTAAAAACCCTGTTTCGCCGCCATGTAATATCCGGCGAACTGCGCCTGCGGGCTCCATAACGGCATGAACCTGAGTTTTGCCGGGCCCGCTGAAGAACCGCGCTCCGCGCGCGCGCCGGATAACGCCGCCGGAACGGGCACAAGAAGCATGCCGGCCAGCAGCGCCGCCGTGAGAAGCGGATTAATTTTTTTCTGTTTCATCGGCGCCGGACCGAGGCCGGAACGTAAGGCGCAGGATATTGCGGGCGCCTTCGCGGCGGTATTGCGTCTCATCGGCCATTTCGCGGATAAGCAGCCCGCCCAGCCCGCCGATGGCGCGATCTTCAAGCGGAATGCCGGTGTCAGGCAGCTCGGCGGCGGTTATGTCAAACGGCGCGCCGCTGTCGGCAAGCTCTATGACCAGCGCGCGCTCGCCCGTGAGATCGCAGGTCAACTCGGCATCCCGGGGATCGCTAGGATAGGCGTATTTGCAGATGTTGGTGTAGGCTTCCTCGACAGCCAGCGTGATCTGCATGATGCGGGCTTCGTCCATGCCGGCCTTGACGGCGCCGTCAGTCACGAAAATACGGAATTCCTCCAGATTGGCCAGCGTGGCGGGAAGCCGCAGGCTGAAGCGTTTGCCGGTGTTGTCGGGCATACGGGTCAGCCAAGATGCGTCAGGGCTTCCTGCTCGGTGTCGAAAATCTTGAAGATCGAGCGGAAACCGGAAATCTTGAACACTTCCAGCACATGGCCCTGCAGGCCCGCGAAAACCAGCTGGCCCTGATTTTCGCGCATCCGCTTGGCAATAGCCAGTATCGCGCGCAGGCCCGCGCTGGAGATATATTCCAGTCCGGTCAGTATGATCACCAGCTTGCGGTCTCCTCCAATGATGGATTCCGTCATTTTGGATTCGAAATCCGGCGCGGTTACCGCGTCCATCCTGCCGGTGACGGTCACTATGGACGTCGCGCCGGTTTTTTTAATGGCGATATTCATTGCTTCCTCGCTGTGTGTGGCCCTGTCCGGCGGCCGGACTGGCGTCCGGTTCCGGCCTGTCCGCGGCGCGTCAGCGCGCGGCGTCAGGCGGGCAAACTAAAATCCAATTGCAAACTTTATCATATAATTTTAACATAGTACTGTTCCATTAAAAAATTCCAGACCGGCGGGGCGGCCCGCGCGGCAAGGGAGCGGATATGCCGGACCAGACTGCTGATGCGAACCTGCTGGCCAGAGTGACGATAAAAGCCGAGCGGAATTTCCTGCCGCTGGTAACCGGTTTCGTGCGCGGGCTCGCGCTGGAAAAAGGGCTCGCCGCCGATCAGGCCGACGGGCTGGAAAACGTTACAGAGGAAGCCTGCCTCAATGTGATTGACCACGCGTTCTCGGCCGGAACGGACGCGTATTTCAGCGTATCGGTCGAACGGCCTCCGGGCCAGCTGGTGGTGGCGATCGAGGATTACGGCCTGCCGCTCGACTGGAAAAAACTGCGCAGCGGGCAGGGTATGGGGCTTGGCATGCTGCTGATGAAAGCGTTCACCGACGAGGTGCGTTTCGTCAATCTGGAAAACAACGGCAAGCGGCTGGAGCTGGTGAAAAACATTTCGTCCGCGCCGCTCGCGCCGGCTCTGTCGGAAGAATGTTTTTATAATGTGCCGGCCGCCCTGCCGGACGCCGCCGGAGCCGGGCCGGCCGCCGCTTCGGCGGTGACCGAAATCCGGCTGCTTGCTTCCGACGAGGGCGTGAAGCTCGCGCGGCTGTTTTACAAGAACCGCGAATATAATTATGAAGACGACGTGTTCTTCCCGGAAAAAATTTCCGAGCTGGTGGACAGCGGCCTGATGACTTCGGCGGTTGCGGTTCTGGCGGACGGCGAATTCGCCGCACACATGGCGATAATGAAAAAGAGGAAGGATTCGTTTGTCGGAGAAACCGGCCTGAGCGCCCTTGATCCGGTCTGCCGCTCGGCCGGGCTGCTGGAACCGCTTAAGCGCAAACTGATCGAGCAGGCCCGGCGGGACGAAATGTACGGCCTGTACAGCGAAACGGGGCTGGCGGACGTCGCGTCGCGCCGCATCAACATGACGCTCGGCGCGAAGGAAACGGGAGTGCTGCTCGGCTGTCTTGCCGGCGAGGACGGCGGCGCGCGGCATGCCGCGCTGCTGACCTATATACGGATCGGCGAGGAACCGCACCGGATAATACGCCCGCCCTTTCATCACCGGACGATGATATCGAAAATTTATGCCAATCTCGGGTTCAGCCGGCAGGCGGACTCGTTCGCGCCGCCCGCCGCGGTGCTGCGGCCCGGCGACACTTCCCGGCTGGAAACCCGCATTGTGCCGGAAACGGGGCTGGGGTATATAACGGTGCTGCATTACGGCCCGGATTTTCAGGATGCCGTGATCACCCAGCAGATGGAACTGCTGCGGCACAGGCTGGGCTGTATTTATCTGGATCTGCCGCTCGCCAATCCGGCCACGCCGGAATTGTGCGGAGCCGCGGAACTGCTTGGGTTTTTCTTCGCCGGCGTGATACCGGAAACCTCATCCGGCGATATGCTGCGCCTGCAGTATCTGGCGCGCCCGGACTGCGGCTATCCGCAGATGGAGGCGGTTACCGAGTTCGGCGCGGAACTTTATGATTATGTGCTGGGCATGGCGCCCGTGAAATAATACGGTTGCCGGGATTCCGCCCGGCGGATCGGCTCGCCCGACGCCGCCAGGCCGCGCGCGATGGACGCGCCTATGTTGCCGGCGCCCAGAACGGCGATTTTTTTCTGTTCCGCCTGCCCGAAAATGATTTTTTTCATTTGAACCCCTCCGAATTACAGAAACCAGCCGGATGAAATAGTAGCAAACAGCACGCCTGCCGCACAATCAAACACGGCAAATTTTGCTACACTAAAAGCGCGCCGGGGGCGGATGGCAATAAGGAGAACGGCAATGGTTATTGAATATGTCGGCAGTATTTTATTCTGGAGCGCGGTTTTCAATCTGGCGGTTCTGCTGGCGTGGTTCGGCGCGTTCGCGTGCGGCAGGGATTTTCTGTATCGCACGCATGCCCGCTGGTTCAAAATCAGCCCGGAGCAATTTGACGCGATTCATTATGCCGGCATGGCTTTTTATAAACTGCTGATCCTGTTTTTCAATGTCGCGCCTCTGCTGGCAATCTGGCTTGCCGCCTGAGCCGCCGGCGCCGGCGGCTGGGAAGCGTAAAAAATGAGAATCGCCGTCATTAACGGAAGTCCCAAAGGCGCCGACAGCGTCACCTTGCAGTATGTGAATTATCTGGCGTTGAAAAATCCCGGCCATACATTTACCGTTATCCACGCCGCGGCGCGGGCGCAGGAATTTGAAACCGAGCCCGGCGCCATGCGCGACGCGCTCGCAATCCTTTCTGACAGCGACGCGGTGGCCTGGTGCACCCCGGTTTATTACATGCTCGTGCCGGCCCAGCTCAAGCGGTTCATCGAGCTGCTTTTCGAAAACAGCGCCGGGCCGGTTCTGAAAGGCCGGCGCGCGTTCGCCCTGCTTACATCGGTTCATTTTTTCGACCAGCTCGCGGCGCAATACCTGGGTGAAATTTCCCGCGACCTCGGCCTGGAGTTTTTCGCCGCGCATTCCGGCGAGATGAACGACCTGCTTCAGCCGCAGGGGCGGCTTGCCGCCGAGGATTTTTTTCGGGATTTTCTGTGGTTTTCCGGGCGCAGCCTGCCGGTTGCCGGGCCGGGCCCTTGCGTGCCGTGCCCGGCGCGGGAAATTGCGGCCCGCGAGCAGGCCGAAAAGCCGGGCCGCAGGGCGCTGATCATGGTTTTCGATTCCCCGCAGAGCCGCGCCGCGGATATGGCGCGCGCTTACGCGGAGGCTGCTCCCGCCGCCTGTTCGGTTCAGTATATGGAGGAGCTCGACATTAAAGGCGGGTGTCTCGGGTGTATCCATTGCGGCTGGAACAACGAATGCGTTTATCAGGACGGGTTCGCCCGGTTTTTCGACAGGGAAGTTTCCGCCGCGGACACCGTGGTTTTCGCGTTGCCGGTTAAAGACAGGTTCTTCCCGGCCCTGTTCAAACGCTATCTCGACCGGACATTTTTCAAAGGGCATGTTCCAGTGCTGGCCGGCAAAACGCTGGTTTTTCTGGTGGAAGGCGATCTCAACGCCGCGCCGGTTGCGCTGGAATTCATTTATTCTTATGCTGAAAATTCCGGCGCGCGGCTTTGCGGAGTGGTGACCGATCGCGCGGATGATATCGCCGCCGGCCTTGCCGCCGCGGCGGCCGCCGCGGATTATTTCGCGGGCAGGAAAACCGGCGCGCCGCAGACCTACCGAAGTGCGGGCGCGGAAAAAATCTTCCGGGATATGCTGTATAACATGGATTTCGTTTTCCACGCCGATTACCTGTTTTATAAAAAATGCGGACTGTTCCGGTTTGCCAATCAGGAGCGCGGGGCGAAACTGGTTTCAACCGTCATCAGCCTGCTGTGCAGGTTTCCGCGGTTTCGCCGGGCATTCACGGCGGGCATGGTGAAGAACATGGCGGCGCAGCACAAGTCCGTAATTGAAAAACTGCGAAAACAGCGGGGCGGTGGCGATGGCATTTAACTTAAAAACCTGCCTTGACACGCTCGGCCTGCTGGGGCAGGCGGAACGGGAAGCGGGCGGACTGTATCGCGCGTGCGCGCTGCGCTGGCCGCAGCACGAGGAATTCTGGGGCAAACTCGCGCGCCGGGAAGACCAGCACGAGCAATATATCCTGATGCTTGCCACCCTGGTGGAGGCCACGCCGGATGAGTTTACGGCCGGCCGCCAGTTCAGCGCGGCCGCAATAGGCACGTTTATAAACGGCGTGCGGTCGAACGCCGCGAAAGTGGCGAAAGGGGAGCTGAATTCCCGGCAGGCGTTTTTCATCGCGCTCGACATTGAAAAGTCAATAATCAAACGGAATTTCTTTAAAGTGGTGGAAACCGGCAACAAGGAACTGCGCGGGTTCCTTTGCAAGGTGGCCGGAGAAGCGGACGAGCATGCCCGGGTCATTAACGAGGAACTGCGGAAATATTCGGAGCGGCAGCCGTAAAGGCTAACGGCCGCGGAACGTTGCGGCAAAAGCGCCGGGTTGCTGATTCTCAAGTCCGGGAAACGATTTTCAACGGGCCGCCGCGGCGGGTCGGCATCAGTCCGGGCCGCGTCATTCAGGGCGGCGCGGGGCCGGAAAACCGCAAAAACCTGACCGTGCCCGGCGATCCCGTCAGCACCGCCGCGCGGCTGGAAACAATCGCGAAACCGAATTCCCCGTGTATTTCCGAAATCACCTGGTCGTGCATAAAAACACGCGACGGGTTTGAATTTGCCGGCAGGGAATTGCTTAAAAGCAAGCGGGAGCCGATTCCGGTTTACCGGCTGATCGAAACGGCGCCATAACATGGTTGCGCAGCGGGCGAGCGGTGCGCGAAACCGTCAGTTTTCGATGCCGATCATGCGGCGCGGGTCGAACGCGCGCAGCAGGAAATCGCCAGGATTGTCACAAACCCGCTTCGGTTCGGTGACTTTTGAAAACAGCCAGCGCGCCGCCACACGCCCGGCGCAGGACACAAGCAGCAGCAGGACAAACGGATTTGCCGCGCCGGTCCAGCCGGGCAGCCGCTCGTAAAGCCATCCGCCGCACAGCCCGCCCGCAAACTGGGCCAGCCCTACGCTTACGCCCAGAAAAGCCAGATATCTGGTGCGCAGGTCCGGGGCGGCGCTGTCGTAAATGAAATTGATCGCGGCGCGCCCGTACGCCGCCCAGGCCGTGCCCGATGCCAGCTCGATCAGGAAAAGCAGGTACCATTTCGTGGTGCACATCCACAGCAGCGGAATGAGCGGGATCGCCGTCGCCGCGACCATGGCCACCCGGCGCGAGCCGTGCCGGTCGCACAGGCTGCCCCAATGCTGGGACATGATATAAAGCGTCATCTGCCCGGCCATGAGTATCGCGGCGTACTGCCAGTAGGCAAACCCCAGATCCCTGAGCATATAAACCGCGAAAAACGGACCTGCGATATAAACGGAAAACATCATTACCGCCGCCGCCAGCACAAACGCGGCGATATTGGAATTGCGGGCGCTGCCGAAAAATTCCAGATAGGTGCAGTTTGCCCCGCCGGTTTTCATGTGCGCCGGCTCGTACATTTTCGCGATATAGTGCGCGCTGCGCCAGCGCGCCAGCGCGCCGGCGAAGAAAAGTGCGGCAAAGCCGGCGTACTCGTGGCCGCCCGCCAAATGAAGAACACCGCCGGCGACCGCCACGAAAAAAGCAAGCGAAAAACCGAGCAGGCGTTCCCGCCAGCCGAGATAAAACCCGCGTTTGCCCGGCGGCAGATATTCCGCCATCAGGCTGACCCAGGGCGGATTGATCAGCAGGCCGGCCGACACATAGACCGCGACTGCCGCCATGAACACATACAGCGCAGTCCGTCCGCCCGGCAGGCAGCAGATCCCGCCCGCCGCGAGTGCCAGCGCCTGAGAGTGCGCGCCCAGCAAAATAATTTTTTTACGGCTTTTCGCCAGCCGCACCAGCCAGTCGGCCAGCAGGAGCAGCACCGCGCCCAGCAGCAGCGGAAACGACCGCACGAACCCCACTTCCAGCGCGCCGGCTCCGAGCATTATGGCGGCCGGCAGATAGTAGGAATCAACAAAACCGAACATGAACGACCAGCAGAATCCGTCTTTAAGAGAGGCGGTAAGGCTGGATTTTACCCGATTGCGTTTCATAGACGCCATTGCAAGCAAAAACTGTCAGAACTGCCGCCCGGCGGGGTTGCGGCAACGCCGGGGAGAAAGTTGCTAGGCCAAAACCGCCGTGCGCGCGTAACCTTTCGCGCCGGTTATTTTCACCCGCACAATGCGGCCGGGCACAAGCGGCGTTCTGGTCTTTATTTCCACATAACCGTCTATGTCCGGCGCGTCGCAGGGCATGCGGCCCGTGCGGGCGGTATCGGCGATAATATCGGTTTCGGTATTGAGCAGCCGGCGGTTGAGCCGGTCAACAACCCGGCTCTGCGCCTTGATCAGCGCCTCCGCGCGGGCCTGTTTCAGCGCCTGAGGAACCTGCTTTTTCATTGCCGCGGCGGGCGTGCCCGGTTCCCGCCAGTAAGTGAATACGCCCACATTTTCAAACTCGTTTGTTTCGATAAATTCAAGCAGGCTGTTAAAATCCCGTTCGGTTTCGCCGGGGAACCCGGTTATGAAATTGGTGCGGATCGCAATGCCGGGCACGAGCCGGCGGATCAGCCGCACTTTGTCGGCTAGCTGCAGGCCGGTGCAACGGCGGTTCATGGCTTTTAAAACACTGTCCGCCGAATGCTGGAGCGGCATATCCAGATACCGGCAGATTTTAGGACTGGAAGCCATGAATTCGAGCAGCGCGCGGTCAATTTTTTCAGGATAGACATACATCAGCCGGATCCAGTTGATTCCGTCAATTCCGGTCATTTTTTTCAGCAGAGAAAGGAGCGCCGGCCGGCCGTAAAGATCACTTCCGTAATTGGTGGTGTCCTGCGCGATCACGGAAATTTCAGTGACGCCGCGCAACGCCATATCGCGCGCTTCAAGCAGGATTTCCTCGACCGGCTTGGACCGGAACGGCCCGCGGATTTCCGGAATGGTGCAATAGGCGCAGCGGTTGTTGCAGCCGTCGGCGATTTTAAGGTAAGCCGAGTGCGGCGCGGTGGCCTGCGCCTTGTAGCGCGGCAAATGCAGGGTGGCCGGCGCCGGCCCGAAGCAGTGCTGCGATTTTTCCAGCAGCCGCGCTATTTTTTCGATCGCGCCAAGCCCGGCGAACACGTCCACGTCGGGAAACTGAGCCTGCAGAGCCGCCCCGTTTTTCTGCACCAGGCAGCCCGCCACCAGCACTTTTCCGATTCTGCCTTTGCGCTTGAGCGCGCATAACCGGCGGATTTCGCGTTCCGCCTCCGCGCGCGCGGGTTTTATGAACGCGCAGGTGTTGAGCAAAACGGCGTCGGCGCCAGATTCCTCCTGCACAAGCGTGTGGCCTTTGGCGAGCAGTGAGCCGAGCATTGTTTCCGTATCGGTCAGATTTTTCGGGCAACCCAGACTGATGACAAACACTGTGGACATGTGAATTCTCCCTGTTGAAATTATATCATTCCGGGCGAAATAAAAAACGCGCGGCCCGTCAGGGCCGCGCGTTTTCAGACAGTTCGTATTACTACCTGATTTCGAATTTTTCCGTGGTGCCGCCGAAAATTTCTTCGCCGGTCGAAACCATGCCTTGGCGCCGGAACGCCCATTTGACGTAATACTTGCCGGGTTTCAAGTCATTCATTTTGATCTGGAGTTCGTAGCTGTTCTGCGAGGAGAACGACACTTCGGCCTCGCCCTGCTTGCTGTCGGGCCACAGGAACACCGAGCGGTACAGTGTCGCGCCAATCTCCGTCTGGTCCGAGCCGTAGTATTCGGCCCATTTGTCCGCGAACCGCGCGGTCACGATACCGTTTCTTGCTTCCACTCCGGTTAACACAATGCCGTTTTCATCGGGTGAGGTGGGCAGTTTCGCGCCTGGTGTGAGCGTATAAAACCCGCCGTTGCGGTTGATCGCGTAGCTGTAGGCCGCCCGTTTTGTGTAGATGGAAAGCGACGGTCCTTTCAGGCAGACAGTAAACCGTTCCGTTTCCCACGGATACAATGACCGGTTCCCGAACGAGAGTTTTACCTGCTCGCTCCACGATCTGCCATATCTTCTGCTGGTGGCGCGTTTGGCGGCTGCGCTCTGCCGCGCTTCGGCGGCCAGTTCGTTCGCATCCGCCTTGACAATGGCTTCCTGCTCGGCTGCATAAGCCGCCGTATCTATGCTTGCCGCAAATTCCGGCAGATACCAGCGATGTCCGCCGCCGTTATGGTGATTGCTGCCACCACCGCCGGGGCCATGCGGGTTCGGAGCGGGGTGCGGATTCGGAGCGGGATGCGGGTTCGGACCGGGATGCGGCTGAGGCGGAGGCTGCACTTCCTCCTCCCAGCTTCTGAGAAGAACAAGCTCGGTTTCAAGTCCTGACGCGGAATTTATGTTAAAAGTATGGCAATCTTCCGTATAGTAACTGTAGAACGGAGTTTCCGGCACAGTTACTTTGTTATCTCCGATCTGCGCTTTGATTCCGGCCAGAATGGCCGAAGTGTCAAAGTCCTGCGCGGCAAGTGCTGTTGAGCCGCAAAACGCCGCGGGCGACGACATGAATAACGCCGCGGTTACTGCCGATATGGTTTTTTTCATTACGCTCTCCTCCCTGTCTTTTACGCATTCTCTTGCTATAGAGTAACATTCGCCGCAACATGATATAAGCGGCTAAGGACCCGATTTTTTACAGGCAAAGGGCCTGACGCCGTTTAGGACTCATGGACAGGGGTTTTCGCAAGTCATTGAGAATGCCGCCGTTTTATCCGGCTGCGGCGCGATACGCGGCCAGCGCGGATGGAAAAGGTTCCAGCACCCGCTCCAGCACATTTTTTGACCAGGAAATTGCGAGACCGTAATTGGTTATCGGCACGTTCGCTTTTTTTGCGCGGGACAGGCGCAGCAGCATGTCGCGCCGGGTCTGCATACAGCCGCCGCACTGTATTATAAGGGAATAGTCATCCAGGTTATCGGGAAAATCGCGCCCGCACGCGGTATCGAACCGCAGTTCCCCGCCGATTTTTTCGCTTAGCCAGCGCGGAATTTTCCGGCGGCCGATATCTTCTTCAACCGGGTGGTGGCTGCAGGATTCCGACACCAGCACCCGCGCGCCAGGTTTTAACCGGTCAAGCGCGGCGGTATTGGCGGCCATTTCGTCAAGATCGGCTTTCAGCCGCGCGAACAGGATGGAAAAAGTGGTGACTTTTACGCAGACGGGCGTGTCGCGCGCGACCCGGTCAACGGCCTGGCTGTCGCACACGACAAGATCCGGCGGCGTGTTCAGGCGCTGAAGCAGAAGCGGGTATTGCGTTTCGCGCGCTATGGCGCACGCGCAGGCGTTGTCAAGCGCGTCGCGGATCGCCTGCACCTGAGGCAGTATGATGCGCCCTTTGGGAGCCTGCGAGTCTATGGGAATAACCAGCGCCGCCAGTCCGTTTTTCGGAACCAGATCGCCCAGAATCGGCGGCGGCGCGATGAAGTCTTCCGGCACGCATTCGATCAGCAGTTCCTTGAACCGCCGCAGATATGGATCCCGGTCGGTTCCCGGCGCGCAGGACACCGTAAAATACCGTCTGTTTTCGAGTTTCGCTTGCACGGCGTCTGACAGCGGGATAAGGTCCGTCTTGTTCACCGCCACGATAAGCGGCGCGTTTTTGGCGAGCGATTCTGCCGCTATGCGGTCTTCAAACCCGCCCCAGCTGTCGCCCTCGACAACCAGCAGCATCACATCGGCCCTGTCGAGCGCTTTTTCCGTGCGGCTGACGCGCGCGGCGCCTAGCGCGGTCGGGTCGTCAAGACCGGCAGTGTCGAGAAACACCACCGGCCCGACCGGCAGCAGTTCCATTGTTTTCTCCACGGTGTCGGTAGTCGTGCCGGCTATGGCGGACACAAGCGCCGCGTCCTGCCCGGACAGCAGATTGAGCAGGCTGGATTTGCCCGTGTTCGTGCGGCCGAAAATGCCTATATGCAGGCGAAGCGATTTCGGAGTTGTTTTCATAAGGTCAGAAGCAGAGGTCCCGCTCTCCTTTCCGGATGCGCGCATAGTAATCGTTTAGGGTGGCGAGCATTTCGCCGCTGAACTCGCCCGGCGCGCGCGCTTTGATTTCCGCCAGTTCCGCCGCGATGACGCGTTCCCCGGCGGCTTTTGTCTGCGGCGAGGCGAAGTCGTCGAGCCATTCGCGGAAAGTAAGCACCGCGTTGAGCTTGCAGAACCGCCCTTCCCGGCCGGTCCGCAGCATGTTCATGATATGGTCGCCGGTACGCCCGCAGCGGTAGCCGGCGGTGCAGAACGAGGTGATATGGCCCGTGTCGGCCAGCTCGCGGATAACTTCGTCGAGACTGCGCGTGTCGCCCAGAATAAACTGCTGTTTCTCGCTTTTCTGGGCGGGATCGCGGTCGCTGTAGGCGCCGATGCCGATCCGGGTGGACGCGTCGCGCTGGGTGCACATGGGCAGGACTGACCGGATAATTTCCGGCTTCTCCCGCACGGTCACGATCAGCCCGGCGTAGGGGATGGATAACCGCAGCACGCAGACCAGTTTCTTAAAATCTTCGTCGGACACGCGGTACGGAGAATTCTCGCTCAGCTCGTTTCCGCACGCCGGTTCAAGCCGCGGCACCGACACGGTGTGCGGCCCGATCCCGAACCGTTTTTCCATGTCGCGCGCGTGTTCCAGAAGGCCGAGCGTCTCGAATTTCCAGTCATACAGGCCGAACAGCGCGCCGATGGCCACATCGTCCACGCCCGCTTCCTGCGCGCGGTGCAGGCCGTACAGCCGCCACCGGTAATCGCTTTTAACGGTGCCGGCCGGATGCACGCGCGCGTAAGTGGCGCGATGGTAGGTTTCCTGAAAAATCTGGAAAGTGCCTATCCCGGCCTGTTTCAGCAGCCGGTAGTCAGCCACGCACAGCGGCGCGGCGTTAAGATTGACGCGGCGGATCTCGCCGGCCCCGTTTCCGGTTTTGACTTTCACCCCGTACACCGCGCGCATCGTTTCGGCGATGTATTCCGCTCCCGTTGACGGGTGCTCGCCGTACACAAGCACCAGCCGCTTGTGGCCTATCTCGCCGGCCAGCACTTCGGTTTCGCGGCGGATTTCGTCAAGGGAAAGGCAGCGCCGCTGCGCTTCGGAATTGCCGGAGCGGAACCCGCAGTACAGGCAGTTGTTGACGCACAGATTCGAGCAGTAAAGCGGCGCGAACGTGACGACGCGGTTGTCATAGACCCGGCGTTTCACTTCCGCGGCGGCGGCAAACATTTCATCCCACAGGACGGGATCGGACACGTTTAAAAGTGCGGCGGTCTCCGCCGGTTCAAGAGTGTTGATCTCGCGCGCTTTGGCAAGTATGCCGCGCACGCGCGCCGCGTCGGGCGGAGCGCCGCGCAGCAGTGACTGGAGTTTGTTGTCGTCAATAAAATCGCGTCCGTTGACAAGATATCTGTCGGACTCTTCTCGGAT
>JAQVSV010000022.1 GCA_028700325.1 Elusimicrobiaceae bacterium
GAAACGAGCAGCCGCAACTCGGAAGTCATCCACGCGGGGATTTACTATGCGCCCGGCTCGCTCAAGGCCGGCTGCTGCGTGCGCGGACGGCGGCTGCTGTATAAATACTGCGAAGAGCACGCGATCCCCTGCAGCAGGACCGGAAAGCTGATCGTGGCTTTTGAAGAGGCGGAACTGGCGGGCCTGGCCGGATACGAAGCACTGGGCCGGGCAAACGGCGTTGATGATTTGCAGCGGCTCGACCCGGAGCAGATCCATAGCCTGGAGCCGGAAGTCCACGGCCTGGCCGGCCTGCTCTCGCCGTCAACCGGCATTTTCAGCGCGGATCTTTTTATGGACTCGCTGTTAAAAACCGCGGAAACCAACGAGGCTATTTTTCTTCCACGCTCAGCCGTGACAGGCCTTAAGAAAACGCCGGACGGGTTCATAGTGACGGCCGACAATCAGGATCCGTTCGAAACGCGGGTTTTCATCAACTGCGCCGGCCACGGCGCGCCCGCCGTGGCCCGGCTCGCGGGCATAGACCCTGATGCCTCCGGTTACCGCCAGCGCATGATAAAAGGCGAATATTTCCGCGTGCGCGGCGGAATCAAGATATCGCGGCTTTTATACCCCATGCCTAACGAACTGAGCCTTGGCATGCACCTTACGCCCGATCTGGAGGGCGGCGTGCGGATAGGCCCCAGCGCGTTTGAGGTGCCGGTGATAGATTACAGAGTGAACGAACTCAACCGGAGCGCTTTTTTCGATGGAGCGCGCAGATTCCTGCCCGGAGTAACGCACGACAGCCTTGTGCCGGACACCGCCGGCATCCGCCCCCGGCTTGCCTGCTATCCGGGCACGGCTCCTGATTTCATAATACGCCGGGAAGCGGACAAAGGCCTGCCGGACATGATCAATCTGATCGGAATAGATTCACCCGGCCTCACTTCCAGCCTTGCCATAGCGGAACATATTCAACGGCTGGTCAATGAAATACTTAAACCCGCAATTGCCCAGGAGGCAGAATGAAAACCCTTATCCTGATGCGGCACGGACACGCTTACAGCGCGATCCAGAGCGGAGTGGCAAGAGATGAAGACCGTCCGCTTTCCGAAGACGGAGTGGAAGGCGCCATCCGCGCGGCCGCCGAACTGAAAAACAGGAAGATAGCGCTGAACGCGGTCATCGGCAGCCCGCTGCTGCGGGCCGTGCAGACCGCGCGGGAAATCAGCGGCGCGTTCGGGCTGGAACCGGGTGTCGGCCAGTATCTGGGCGGAGGTTTTTCGGTTTCGGACATGTGGGAGCGCGACATAGCTCCGCAGCTGGCGCGGCACGACAGCGTGCTTGTGGTAGGGCATCTGCCGGGCATCGGCATCCTTGCGGGAACACTGCTGGGCAAAGGGGAGCTGCCGCTTCCGGCAGGCGGGTTCTATGTGCTGAAACTCGAAACCGCGCCCGGAAAACTTGAACCGGGCGGCGCGACCCTCGATTTCGCTTACATCTAGAAAGCGTGACCGCAATGACGATATTTCAGGCGATAGTGCTGGGACTTGTTCAGGGACTGGGCGAATTCCTGCCCATCTCCAGTTCGGGCCATCTTGTGGTGATACCGGACCTGCTGGGCTGGCAGTATCAGGGCCTTGATTTCGACGTGCTGCTGCATCTGGCGACGCTGGCCGCCATACTGGCGTATTTCTGGAAAGACTGGCATAAAATCATAAAAACAGGTCTGACCGACCCGAAATCCTCCGACGGCAAAATCCTGTGGCTGCTTGCGCTCGCCACTATTCCGGGCGGGCTGGCGGGCCTGTTTTTAAACGATCTCGCCGAAACCGCACTGCGCGCGCCGGGACTGATCGCCGTGACGCTGATTGTTTTCGCGGCGGCGCTCTGGGCGGCCGACCGCAAAACGGGACAAACAGCCCTGACGGGATTCACCGCAAAAACCGCGCTGCTTATAGGGCTGGCGCAGGCGGTGGCGCTGGTGCCGGGAGTGTCGCGGTCGGGCATTACCATAACGGCGGCGCTGTTTCTGGGATTCTCCAGAACGGAAGCGGCGCGCATCTCTTTTCTGCTTGCCACGCCGATAACCGCCGCCGCGGCCGTGCTGGCCCTCAAACACCTGTCATTTTCAGACATCAGCGCACCCTTGATTTGCGGGTTCCTGACCGCGCTGGTGTCAGGCTGGGCGGCGATAAGATTTCTTATGAAATACGTCCAGTCAAACACTTACACTGTTTTCGTGCTGTACCGGATAGCTCTGGGTCTGGTTATTTTCGGCACGATGTTTTTTCGTTAAACAGGACTCGCGGCTTTATGAAACTCCCCCGGCCGTGCCATTGGCCTGCCGGTTGCTATTACGCTTTACCGGCAAGCCGGGGATTTCTTCTGGTCCAGACTTCGTTTGCCCCTGCTTACGCCGGGTTACACACTCCATCCCCCTGCTTGAGCTGTGCCATGCCGGCAAGCATCATGCCATGCCGGACAGCGCCGGGTTTTTCATGCCGGACAATATTGACTCGATAAAATCAAATTAAAAAACTTAAATCCGCCCAGCCGTATGCCGGGTTCAGACTGACGACTGGGCGTATTTTCTCAAACCGGCTGGCAAAAAACGGTAATTCCGGTAATTTTTCCCGATCTGGCTTTTAGGCCGCTTTTTGCCCTTTCCCCTATACAAACGAGCCCGCGAACATTACTGTTTCATTTCTCGAATTACCTGAAAATGCATGCCGGACGCCGAACAGAGACGGCCATGTGTCCGGGCGGCTTTCCCATAGTCCGGCAGGCTTGGGCGTATAGCCTGCCGGCCGGGGATTGGAGCGCGGCTCCGTAAACGGAGCCGCGCCACAGCAACCGATCTATCATCAGCCGCCGTTTGACACGCCAGCGCATTACAAGGCCAGCAAGCAAACCAGCGCCTGTAGCTGGCGCAGAATCAGCGGAAATTATTTTTAAGGGCGGCAACAATCTCGCGGGCAAGCGCCAGATCGGGCTTGACTGTCACAAGCCGCAGATCGCCCGCTTTGGCGCACAGCGCCAGAGTCAGTCCGTTTCTGCCAGCTTTTTTGTCTTTTTTAAGCAGGGCAAGCAGGTGCGCGGGAACCAGCGAGGGCAGTCCCCGGTCAGCCAGCAGGACGCACAGGCGGTTCAACTCCGCGCAATCGTCCGGGGCAAGCAGTCCGCGCGACACCGCCAGTTCATTTGCCGCCGCCATTCCCATCGCTATGGCCAGCCCGTGCGATATTTTATAGCGCGACAGGGTTTCCAGCGCGTGTCCGACGGTATGGCCGTAATTGAGGGTTTTGCGGTAATGCTTTTCAAATTCATCCAGCTCGATCACGGCTTTTTTTACCGAAAGCGACATTTTGACCAGCTCGTTCAGGCTTTCGCGGCAGCCCCCCGCCGCCGCCGGAAACAGCCGCCGGTAAAGCCCTAGCGCCGCAGGGCCGCCAGTCACGGCGAGTTTCAAAATTTCGCCCAGGCCGGACCTGACGTGACAGGCGGGCAGAGTGAGAAGAAAGTCCGGCTCGACAATCACCTGCTCCGGAGCGTAAAATACGCCGAGCTGGTTCTTCGCGCGCTCGAAATTCACGCCGGTTTTCGCGCCTATGCAGCTGTCGCACATGGAGAGCAGCGTGGTGGGCGCAAAAGTCCAGCGCACTCCGCGCTTGTAGCAGGCGGCGGCGAACCCGCCGCTGTCCTGTACGGTGCCGCCTCCGATAATCACCAGCCGGTCGGCACGGGTAAAATTGTTTTTATTCAAAAAACTGAAAATTTTCTTCACGCCTGCCAGCGTTTTAAGCTGTTCGCCGGCCTTCACCGCAAGAACCCGGCTGACCGGCAGTTTCAGCCGTTTTCTGTGCAGCCGCAGCACAGCCCCGTCTATCAGAAAAAACGCGCCTTCGCCGGCAAGCCCGTTAATCTGCCGGAAACCTTCCCCCGCACGGCGGAAAACGACCTTATAACCGCCCAGCGCGGAGCGGATTGCCAGTTCTCCCGACCGGCCGGGCAGCGCGCAGGAACACCCGTGCCCGTCAACAAGGAAACCAAGCCGGGCATTCATTTGTTGAACCCGCCCGCGGAAAAACCGCCATCCACCATAAGATTATGCCCGGTAATATACGAGCCCGCCGCGCCGGTCAGGAAACAAACCGCGCCCGCTATTTCCGATCCCGCCGCCATACGTCCCAGCGGGATCTGCTCGACCAGCCCCTTGATGGTCTGCCCGGTGTTGTTTTTGCGGGTGAGCGCGGTATCAACGTATCCGGGACTGACGGCATTCACCCGGATGTTATACTCGCCCAGCTCAACCGCCAGCGATTTGATCAGCCCGTTAAGCGCGTGCTTGCTGGTCACATAAGCCAGCCGGCCCCGGCGGCCCGCCAGCCCGTAAATAGACGAAATGGCCACAATGCTGCCCGCTTTCCGTTTTTTCATATGCGGCAGCACATGCTCAAGCACGCCGAACAGGCTGCGGCAGTTTATCTGGTAAGTTTTATCCACATCCTCCGCCGTCAGTTCGCCGACCGGCTTGGGGCAGTTATAACCCGCGCTGTGAATAACGGCATAAAAATCAGCCGGATGATTTTCAAAATAAGCGTCAATCGAGCGCGGATCGGCCAGATCCAGTTCCCTGTGCGCGGGCGCGGTGACAAGGTACTTTTCTTTTTTCAGCTGCGCGGCAATGGCGGAACCGATCCCGCCGCTCGCGCCCAACAGCAGCACTTTCCCTTTTTTATTGCTCGTCATATATTTCTCCGGCGGCAGGCAGTTATTTTTTTAGCGCGGCGGGCTCTTCCGGCACGCCGGTTTCAAACAGCCGTATTATCTCGCCGATCTCGGCGGGCGTTTCGGCCCGCAGAAGCTGATGATGCAGCGTCTGGTTCCCGGTCAGCATCGCCAGCTGCGACAGAATGCGGAGCTGGCACGCGGGTTCATAATACGGCGTGAGAATCAGAAAAACCAGATGGACCGGTTTTTTGTCTAAGCTGGCGAAATCTATCGGCTCCGCACGGCGGCCCAGCGCGATCAGCGGTTTGGCAAGACCCTGCAGGCGGGCGTGCGGGAAAGCGGTCCCGTTACCCATCGCGGTCGAGAGGTTTTTCTCGCGGCTGAGCACAAGGCCCAGCGCATCTTCGCGGTTAAAAACAGGATGCCTGTCATGCAGAACCTGCAGCAGTTCCTTTATGCAGTCGGTATGGCTGGCGGAACCCAGTTCCATTACAATGGAATCCGCCATGAAACTTTCCGCAAGAGTGGCTACGGGTCTCGTTTCAATTTCGTCGCGTATTTCGCCGATAAGCTCTTCCACCACATCCTCCAGGGTAAGCAGACCGGTCACCGCGCCGCCGGCATCGGTGACCAGTGCCTGATGCACGCGATTGGACTGGAATTCCCGGAGCGCGTCTTCCGCCGGGGTGTTTTCATTTATTTTAAGGATCTTGCGCAGCACCGTTTTGAAATCCGGGGTATTGCCATCGCACATGTATTTTATCGAAAGGTCTTTGAGATGCAGGTAGCCGAGCGTGTTGTCAAGCGTGCCCTCGCACACCGGATAGCGGGTAAACCGCCGCGCGCGAATGATCTCCAGATTCTGCGGCCAGTTATTGGCCGGCGACAGAAACGCCACCTTATCGCGCGGAGTCATCATGCTTTTCACCCGCGCATGCCCGAAATCAAACAGGTTTTCAAACATCAGAAGCCCGCCGAGCGAAAGCGCGCCGTCCTCCTGGGTCTGGCCCAGAATAAGACGCAGCTCCTCTTCGGAATGGGCTTTTTCGTGGTGTTCCGGCCTGAACCCGAACAGTTTCAGCGCGGCATACGCCGCTCCGTTCAGCAGCCGCATCGGCAGATAGGTGAGGAAGTGAAACGCGCGCAGCGGCACCGCCGTAAACAACGCCATTTCGGCGGGGTTTTTTATGGCGACCAGTTTCGGCACCTGCTCGCCGATAACCACATGCAGCGACGTGATCAGCGTGAAGGCAAGTATGAATGAAACCGTGTGAGACACCGCGGCGGACACCGCCAGATTCCGCAGCAGCAGCACCAGCAGTTTGCCGACCGACGGTTCGCCCACCCAGCCCAGCCCCAGGCTCGCCATGGTAATGCCCAGCTGAATGGCGGAAAGATAATTGTCTATATCTTCCGATATGCCCCTGGCGATAACAGCGCGCGGATTGCCCGACCGGACAAGTTCCTCCAGCTGTGTACTGCGCACTTTAACAAACGCGAACTCGGCCAGAACGAAAAAGCCGTTAAGAAGTATAAGCACCAGTGCAATAACAAGACTTGCGGCCAGCAGCATTTATAAGCACCGTATAGGAGGTAAAATAAAAAATGCGCAGAGAGGGACTCGAACCCTCAAGCCTTGCGGCACACGCCCCTCAAACGTGCGCGTATACCAGTTCCGCCATCTGCGCATTAAACTGCGTAAAGCGTAAACGCCACGCTTATTTATCACTGACAGTTACAGTATATCAATTGCGGGCTGAAAATTCAACCGCCGCAATTTTAAAATTGGTAGTATATCAGGGAACGGTTTTTAAGGAGATAATGATGAGCGAAGATAAAAACAGAATGCAGATCGAAATTGACATTGACGACGAAGTGGCGCAGGGCGTCTACGCCAATCTCGCTGGCGTGGCCCACGGGCCGGGCGAGTTTATAATGGATTTCCTTTTTCTTCAGCCCAACGCGCCCAAGGCGAAACTGCGCGCGCGGGTCATTTCCAGCCCGTCGCACACAAAACGGTTTCTGGCGGCGCTGAGCGAAAACGTCCGCAAATATGAGGAAAAGAACGGCGTAATCGTAGAACCTTCCACTCCGCCCATGGCGCGCGGCTAGCCCGTTTCCGCGAAAAGGCCCCCGGACGGCGTCCGGGGGCCTTTTTCAGATTTTCCCGCACCGCACCACCTGCCTATTCATCCGCGCCCGCGGAAGCGGATTCAAGAATTATTTCCATGCCGTCGCGCGCGACAGCGCACTCCATATCGTATTTCGCCGCGGCCCTGGCGGCCTGCTGCTCGATGATTTCGATATCCTCATCCTGATAGGACGAATGCAGATTGAACAGCACCAGCCTTTTCGCGCCGGCGCGCGCGCCCGCGAATTTGACCACGCTGCCCGCGCCGGAATGGCCTTCGCCGGTATGGGCTTTGTAATCGGAGTCCGAGTAGCACGCATCGTGAACCAGCAGATCGGCGCCGTGGCAGAACCCGGCCAGTTTTTCGTCGTAATTTTCCATCGAGGAGGCCTTGCCCGTCAGCTCCCCGTCCGGCAGATAAACAAAAACCCTGCCGCAGATTTCCAGCCGGAACCCCAGCGTGGTAGTGGGGTGATTGGCGTAAACGGCGCTCAGCCGCACGTCCGGCGCGAGTTCGTAAGTGTCTTCGATGATTTCATACATCATCAGTTTTGCGCGCGGCGTCCGCGACGGCCAGTACGGCGAAGAATAAAACAGCTCCCGCACGGTATCCTTGAATTTCTTCTCGGATTCGCCCGCCCCCGACAGCCGGATCGTGAACATGCTGTGATCCAGGCACTGAAAACCCGCCAGCCCCAGCACATGGCTGATATGGAAATGGGTAAGCATCAGCCACAGATCGCGCGGCCCTTTCTGCTGCATGATTTTTTCACCCAGCGCATAAATGCCGGTGCCGGCGTCGAAAATAAAAGTCCGCTCGCTGGTTTCCACGCTCACGCACGGGGTCTGGCGCCCGTATGAGGAATTGCCGTCCGGCACGCGGCCGCCCATGCTGCGCGTGCCCCAAAATGTAACCCTTATCTGCCCGGCCTGCAAATCTGAAGGCTGCGGTTCTTCTGCGGACATCTCGTCCTCCCTCAAACTGTCGCGGAACGCCAGCAGGCTGTCACGGCTTCCGGTCATGATATGATTGATCTGGGCGGAAAACGTTTCAACGTTATAGGGCTTGGTTATGAACGCCTGCGCGCCGTACTCAAAAGCCTTGTGCTTCTCGTATTCAAACCCTTTCTGGCTGACCACAACCAGTTTCACCGCGCCCAGCCGGGGATCGTTTTTAAGGATTTTGCAGAGTTTCAGCCCGTCCAGCCCGTTGAGCATGATATCGGTTATGACCAGCCTCGGCCGGCGGCGCTTGATGGCGGGCAGCGCGTCAATCGAGCGTTTTACCAGGTACGCGGAAAAACCCGCTTCCAGCAGCAGATTTTTCGTCAGCTGGCCGGCAACGTTGTCATCGTCCACAATAACAATGTCGGTCTGGTTCTCTTTCATCGCCGATTTATTCTATAATAATATTATCTGGCTAGGGAAGCGTTTTAAGAAAGGCGGACAAATGCGGATTATAGCGGGCAGCGCAAGAGGGCGGAAACTGCTGTCGGTTTCCACGAAACTGATGGTGAAACCCATTTCGGACAGGATGAAACAAAGCCTGTTCGATATTCTGCGGCCCAAAATAACCGCGTCATATTTTCTGGATCTGTTCTGCGGAACCGGCTCGGTGGGCGTGGAAGCGCTCTCGCGCGGCGCGCAGCTGGTGGTTTTCGCCGATAATAATCCCGCCTGTCTTAACGTGGCCCTTAAAAACGCCCGGGCAATAGGCTGCGCCGACCGGTGCAAAACTGTCCGCGCGGATCTGCTGGGCAAGCTCGACAGATTCAAAAGCTATGCGGGAGAGGAAGGCTATGACATCGTTTATCTGGGCACGCCCTACCGCGACAGCAAAAACAACATGCTGAGTTTCACCGGGCCGGTATTGAAAGCGGTGGCGGCCTGCGGGCTGCTGGCCGAGCGGGGCGTTATTGTCGCGCAGCACCACAAAACCGAAACCTTCGCCATACCCGGAGCCTGCGAAAAATTCCGGGAAGAAAAATACGGCGACACGACGATGACTTTTCTGCGCCGCGCCAGGGATCCGCAGTGACACTCAACGACCCGCTTGAATTGAACTACTCGAAAGTGCGCGCCTACCGGCAATGCCCCGTGCTGTACGAGCATATTTATGTGTTCCGGCGCAGGACGCCGCTTACTCCGGCTTCATCGCTGGGGATTTCCATGCATCGCGCGCTCGACGCCTTTTACGGCTCGCCCGGCGAAACCGGCATGGAACAGCTGCTCGAATGTTATGACGCGAACTGGCTGGGCGCCGGCTATTCCGGCCCGATCGAACAGCTGGAATACCACCACAAAGGGCGCGAAATGCTGCGCCGGTTCTGGCAGGTCGAGCGCAACAGCAAGGTTTCGGTGGACAGCGCGGAGCGGGATTTTGAATTTGAACACAAACAGTGGAAAATCCGCGGCACCGTTGACCGGGTGGATCTGCGCCCGGACGGCACCTGGGAAATCATTGATTACAAAACCGGCCCGGAAGAGATCACGGAAGCGGCCGTGCGCGACAGCCTGCAGCTCGGCATTTACGCGATAGGCGCGCAGCGCGCCTGGAATATCGAGCCGGCGGAGCTGAGTGTATGGTGCCTGTTCGCGGCAAAAAAGATTTCGGTGCCGCGCGACGAAACCCGGGATGAAGCGGTGCTGGGTATTTTTGAAGAAACCGGCAGTGAAATACTGCGCGGGGTTTACAAACCCAATCACGCCCGCTGCCGCGACTGCTCCATGCGGGCAGCCTGCCGGCAGGCGGCGCGTTTCTAGCACGATTGGAAAACTAAGGAGAAAAAAGAATGGAGCACTTTCTTAAAACCATAGGCATAATCGAGTTGAACGCGCACAAAAAAGGCAAGCGGGTGGCGGGCTTCGTGCCGCAGTTCTACCAGCCGATGTTCATCCTGTTTGTGATAGCGATCGCGCTGTTCGCCAGAAGCTCCGGCAATCTGACGATGCCGCAGCTGCTGTACTGGCTGGGCGCGTTTATGGCGCTCAACATAGCGGCTAACCGGATCATGGGCCGCTATATTCTAAAAGCCGGGGCGGTGGACGCGCTCATCACCACAAACTGCTTTCTGATATCCGCCGTGGTACATTATTCCGGCGGCCTGCATTCCGATATCTGGATTTTATACCTGCTGCCGATTTTCACGGCTGCGATGGTGCTGTCCACGCGGGAACTGGTGTCCGCCACCATCCTGTCGGGCATCATGATGAGCCTTTTTTACGGCAAGCCTTCGGAATGGGACATAGACATAGCGTTCGAACTCGCCATCAAATCATCGCTGTTCTTCGTGGGCGCGTATCTGATGCGCAGCATGGTGCTGGACAAGAATAAAATCGCCACCGCGCTGGAGGAGGAACGCCGCAAGCTCGACGAAGTGGAAGAAAACTTCGCGGAACAGAATCTCAAATCCATCGAAGCGGCAAACATGGTGGAAGTGGGCAAAATGACTTCGGGCGTGGTGCACGACCTCGGCACGCCGATGAGCGTTATCCTCGGCAGCGCCCGCATGATGATGAAAGACGGCACTTTCAATAAAGCCGACCTGCAGCGTATTATTGACGCCGCGCTGCTCTGCAAAAACATCATCACCAACACCATGCAGGTCGTGCGCGGAGAGGATTACAAGTTCGACGTAATGGATATCCGCGACCCGCTGGAATCCTCCGCCGCCGTCACCATGCCGCTGCTCACCAGAAAAAATATCCAGATCATTTACGCCTATCAGGACATCCTGCCGCCGATCCGCGGCAGTTACGGGCACCTGGAACGGCTGTTTTTGAATATTTTCACCAACGCCAAAAACATTATGAAAGACGGCGGCGAGATTTATGTGAACATCAAGGTTTCGCCTGACCGCAAATGGGTCATTATCACGGTCGAAGACACCGGGCCCGGCTTTCCGCTGGAACTGGTCACCAACGGCCCGACGGCGTTTAAAACCGGCCGGAAAGCCGAAGGCGGCACCGGCCTGGGGCTGGTCATGTGCAAGGAAGTGGTGGAAAAGCACAACGGCGTATTCCGTCTGTCCAACACCAACAAAGGCGCGCGGATAGACATACATATCCCGGTTAAAACCGAAACTCCCGCTGTTCAGATGTAGGTCCGCCATTGCGGATCAGACAAAGTCGGTTCCGGAAAGGATCCGCAGCCGCTTTCCTGCGTTCCTGATTTTTATACGCCGGGCGGATCGCCCTCCCGAACGTGCCGGACTTGCCGTTGTATCATTACCGGTAAAACATATGCGTGATTTTATTATAAAATGCGGTCTGGCGCTTGCGGTTATGCTGGGTTCGGCGGCGGCGATGTGGCCGTCGGCCGGAAACGGCTTTGCGTGGGACGATCTGGCTTATGTAACAGCCAACGACCATATCCGTGATCTTTCACCCGCCGGCATCAGAAATATGTTCGCGCGCACGCATTTCGGGCTGTACAAACCCGTAACGATGTTAAGTTTTGCGGTGAATTACAGGTTTTCCGGCCTGAACCCGCGGCCATACCATATCACCAACATCATGCTCCACGCCGCAAACGCGGCGCTGGTATTCACGCTGATACTGCTGCTGACGCAAAACAGCATGACCGCGTTTGCGTGCGCGGCGCTGTTCGGCGTTCATCCGATGCATGTGGAATCAGTGGCGTGGATAGCCGAGCGAAAGGACATGCTGTATGCGTTTTTCTTCCTGCTGGCCTCCATCCTGTATATCCGCTACGCGAAAACCCGCGGCCGAACCGCTTATGCAGGTTCGCTCGCCTGTTTTGGGATTTCACTCGCCGCCAAACCTATGGGCATAACGCTGCCGGCCGCGCTGTTCGTGTACGACTATCTGCTCGACCGTGGTTTTGATAAAAAACTGGCGGCGGAAAAAGCGCCTTACGCGCTGATCGCCGCGCTGTTCGGAGCCGCAACACTGCTTCTGCTCGACAGCAGCGGCCAGCTCGGCTCCACTTTCAGCCTTGCCGACCGCACGCTGTTCACCTTCTACGGCTTGAAATTCTATATCGGAAAGCTGCTGGTTCCGCTCAACCTGTCCGCCATGTATCCGTTTCCCATGAAAAGCGGCGGTGCGCTGCCGCTGGATTACTGGCTGAGTCCGGTAACGGTTATCGGCTGTCTGATCCTGCTCGCGAAATATTTTCGCGGCAACCACATAGTCATGGCAGGCGCGGCGTTTTACATCATAACAATCTCTCCGGTGCTGCAATTGTTCCAGGTGGGGCCGGTTGTGACGGCTGACCGCTACACCTACATCCCCGCACTGGGTCTGTTTCTGCCGGTTTCGGCATACGCCGCCAGCATGCTGGCTGAATTGCGGGCCAAAAACCGCAGAAAAGCGGCCGTTGTTTTTCTGGCCTGCGCCGGACTGGCTTTTTCCGCGCTCATGCACGCCTCGCGGGCGCGCTGCTCCGTATGGACTGACGACCTTACGCTTTTTTCGGACGCCGCGGTCAAACATCCCGCCTTTTCCACTCTCAAACGTTACGGCGTGACTCTGGGCGCACTGGGCCGGACCGAAGAAATGCTGCGGGTATATGAAGTGGCGATTAATCTTGCCGGCCCGGAAGGCGCGAAAATAGACCAAACCAGTTCGCGCGACCTGCTGGAAATATATACCGGTATCGCAATCAACCTTGCCCGCTGCGACCGGGAAGCCTCAGAAACTTTATTGCGGGAAATTTTCCCGATCATGCCAAGCCATCCGCTGGTTCTGATGGCGGTTGCCAATCTGCAATACCAGAAAAAACGCCCCGACATTGCGTTACGCCTGCTGGATTCCGCGCTGAAAGATCCGCTCTCCCGGCCAGACGTTTATACCATGATCGGCGATATCCATCTGGCCGGCAACGACTGCGCCCGCGCCGGGCAGGCCTATTCAAAAGCGCTTGAGCTGGCGCCGGCCCACACCAACGCCGCTGCGCGCATGCGCGCAATGCGGCGGCTTTGTACAGCCAAGTCGGAACGCCCGTCCTGAACGACAATCCCGATAAAACGGCACACGCCAGCCGTCCTGCACATTCGCAACCGATTCCATTAGAATGAACCCGCGCGCGGCAAAACCACGCGCCATCAATTTTATCCGGCAAAAATGAAATTCCCCCCCCCCGGCTGTGCCATTGGCTGCCGGTTGTTATTACGCTTTACCGGCAAGCCGGGGGTTTCTTTCGGTCCGAACTTCGTTTGCCCTGCTTACGCAGGGTTACACACTAATCCCTCTGCTTGAACTACGTCATGTCGGCAATCATTATGTCGTGCCGGCCAGCACCGGGTTTTTGTGTGCGGCATGCAAAAAAGCCCCGACCGCAAGCCGGGGCTTTTAAAAACAAAACGGACTGCCGCACACTACCGGAGCGCGGCGAGCCGGCCAGATTATTTGGTTTTCTTTTCCGGAATCGCGATTTTCTGCGGCGCGGACTTGGCGTCCGCAGGCGCAGCCTGTTTCGCCGCAGGCGCAGCCTTGGCCGGCGCGGTTTCCATGCGGCCATAGCGTTCCATGACCGACGTTGAGCCCCGTCCGCCCATGAAAGTAAGGCCCACGGAAGTGCAGGCGATTGTCAGCGCGAGCGCGAGGGTAAAACGTTTGATGAAACTGGCGCCGGACCCGCCGCCGAATACGGCTTCGCCGGCTCCCGCGCCGCCGAATACGCCCATGGCGTTACCCTTGCCCGACTGCATGAGCACCACTATGATCAGCAGGAAACACGCCAGAAAATGAAGAACGAGAAATAATGTATGCATTTGGTTAACTCCCTCCTATTTGGGCAGTAGCGCCGTAAGACCCGGCAATTCCTTGCCTTCCAGAAATTCCATGCTGGCCCCGCCGCCCGTGGAACAGTGGGACAGCCGGTCAGCTTTCAGTCCGGCTTTCTTGAGCACGCGCAGGCTGTCGCCTCCGCCCACCACGGTAACCGCGCCGTTGCCGGTCGCGTCCGCGAGCGCATTGGCTATGGCGATACTGCCTTTTGCAAACGCGTCGGTTTCAAACACGCCCAGCGGCCCGTTCCAGAAAATGGTTTTGGCCCGGGCGATCTGCTCCCTGAAATTGGCGATCGTGCGCGGGCCGATATCAAGCCCCATCCAGCCGTCGGGGATCGCCATCGCCTGCGTGGTTTTCACTTCCGCCGTATCCGATAGTTCCTGCGCAATCACATGATCGGCCGGCAGCAGGCACTCCACTTTCCGCGCGTAAGCCTTGGAAATTATGGACTTGGCATCCTCTACGTTGCCCGGCTCGACCAGCGATTTCCCTACAGACACATTCTGCGCCTGCAAAAACGTGTACGCCATGCCGCCGCCGATAAGCAGCATATCAACCTGCTCGAGCAGCTTGTTGAGCACGGTGATCTTGTCGGACACTTTCGCCCCGCCGATAATGGCCAGAAACGGCCGCTCCGGATGGCTGATGACTTCGCCCAGAAACTCCAGCTCTTTCTGCACCAGAAAACCCGCGCAGCCCGGCAGTTCCGCCGCCACCGCCGAGGTGGAGGCATGCGCGCGATGTATCGCGCCAAACGCGTCCTGCACGAAAACTTCTCCGTGCCGGGCGAGTTTTTTCGCGAACGCCGCGTCGTTTTTCTCCTCCTCGGGGTGGAAGCGCAGATTTTCCAGCAGCACTATCTCGCCGGGTTTGGCGGCGTCCACTGCCGCATCAGCCTGCGGGCCGATACAGTCGGGGGCGAAATGGACTTTCGCCCCCATGATCTTTTCCACAACCGGAGCCACCGGCGCCAGGCTGAATTCGGGATTAACCGCGCCTTTGGGCCGGCCAAGGTGCGCCATCAGCACCACCCTGCAGCCATTCTCAAGCAGATACTTCACGGTTTTGTGTGTGGCGGCGACGCGTTTATCGTCGGCCACTTTGCCGTCTTTCACCGGCACGTTGTAATCCACCCGCACCAGCACGCTTTTGCCCTTCACGTCCGTATTCTGAAGTTCAGGCAGCTTTGAGATGTCCATTACTGTCTCCTCCGGCTGTTTAAATCGCTCTTATCTGGCGAGCACCTTGTCAACCACCTGCTTGAGAGTCGGCTCGCTGCGGTCTTTATACGAGTAGAACACGCGGGTGGCCGGCTTTTCTATTTTAAGCAGTTTGCCAAGGTCTATCGGCGTGCCGATCAGCACAACGTCGCAGGGAACCTTGTTGATGGTTTCTTCCAGTTCCGCGATCTGTTTCTTGCCGTATCCCATGGCGGGCAGAATCTTGCTCACATGACCGTACTTCTTGTAAGTTTCGAGAATCGAACCCACCGCGTACTGTTTCGGCGAAACGATTTCACCCGCGCCGGCGTTTTTGGCGGCGATATAGGCCGCGCCGTATTCCATTTCCCCGTGCGTAAGGGTCGGGCCGTCTTCCACCACAAGCACTTTCTTGCCTTTGAGATCAACAGCCGTTTCCAGATCGCACGGCGAATCGGCTTCGATGATCGTCGCGTTCGGGTTGATCCTGCTGATATTGGACCTGACGAGATCAATGTTCTCGCGGGTGGCGGTGTCCACTTTATTGATGATCACCACATCCGCCATGATCGCGTTCGTCATGCCCGGATAGTACAGCATTTCATGGCCGGGCCGGTGAGGATCGGCGACCACGATATGCAGATCGGGTTTATAGAAAGGAGTGTCGTTGTTGCCGCCGTCCCACAAAATGACATCGGCCTCTTTTTCCGCTTCGGCCAGAATAACCCCGTAGTCCACTCCGGAATAAACAACGTGCCCTTCGCGGATATGCGGCTCGTACTCTTCCATTTCTTCAATCGTGCATTTGTGCTTCTCGAGATCGGCGTATTCGGCGTAGCGCTGGCAGGTCTGCGCGACAAGATCGCCGTACGGCATAGGGTGGCGGATAGCCACGACTTTTTTGCCGGCTTTCTTTAAAAGTTCCGCGATTTTTCTGGTGGTCTGGCTCTTGCCGCAGCCGGTGCGCACGGCGCACACGGCGATGACGGGCTTGCTGGATTTAATCATGGTCCGGCTGGCGTCTAAAATTTTAAAATCCGCGCCGCAGGCGGTCACAAGAGAACCCTTTTTCATCAGGTCAACGAAATTCACGTCGCTGTACGAAAAAATCACTTCTTCCGCTTTGTGCTCCTTTATCAGTTTAGGTAGCTCGCTCTCATCATAAATATCAATCCCGGAAGGATAAAGCCTGCCCGCGAGCTTGGCGGGATATTTCCGCCCGTCAATGCCGGGAATCTGGAACGCGGTGAAGGCGACAACGTTATACTCGGGATTGTCCCGGTAAAGAACGTTGAAATTGTGGAAATCACGCCCGGCGGCGCCCATGATGATAATATTCTTAGCCATACTGAAACCTCCAGTGTGTCCTTTTCGCGCCGGGCGGGACGTTAGCCCCGCCCGGCGCTTTTAGAAAAACAGGCCTAAAAACCTTTTTTCGCTATGTAACAGGCGAGGTCGTTCACTCTGTTGGAATAACCCCACTCGTTATCATACCAGCTGTATACCTTCACATGCGTGCCGTCCACCACATGGGTGAGCGACGCGTCGAATATGCTGCTGTGGGCATTGCCGTTGAAATCCTTGGACACAAGGGGTTCTTCGGTGTATTCGAGATACTTATTCAGCGCGCCATCCGCCGCTTTTTTCATCATCGCGTTGACTTCCGCGACCGTGGTGGCTTTCTCCACCGTCAGCGCTATGTCAACAAGCGACACGTTCGGCGTGGGCACGCGTATTGCGATACCGTCCAGCTTGCCTTTGAGGCTCGGAATAACCAGGCCGATGGCGGCCGCGGCGCCGGTGGTGGTCGGAATCATGGACTGGCCCGCCGCGCGCGCGCGCCGCAAATCCTTGTGCGGCGCGTCGAGAATCACCTGGTCGTTCGTATAGGAGTGAATGGTGGTCATGAGACCGGTTTTTATCGTCAGATTATCGTTAAGAACCTTGGCCACCGGCGCAAGGCAGTTGGTGGTGCAGGACGCGTTGGAAATAATGTTGTGCTTGCCGGGCGCATAGTCGCCTTCGTTGATGCCCATGCACACGGTAAGCAGTCCGTCGCCTTTGGCGGGCGCCGTGATAATGACTTTCTTAGCGCCCGCAGCAAGGTGCGCGGCGGCTTTTTCCGTGTTGCAGAACCGGCCGGTTGATTCGTACACCAGTTCCACGCCCAGCGCTTTCCAAGGCAGGCTTTCGGGGTTTTTTTCGGAAACGACCTTGATCTTCCTGCCGTTGATAACGAGACTGTCGCCCTCCGCTTTGACTTCACCCGGGAAAATCCCGAACGTGGAGTCATATTTAAACAGATGAGCCAGCGTCCTGGCGTCCGTAAGATCGTTCACCGCCACGAACTCGATATCGGGGTTGTTGATGCCCGATTTAAGCACAAGCCTTCCGATGCGTCCGAAACCATTAATCCCAACTTTAACTGCCATCGTTCCCTCCTATGGGAAATTGATCTGTTTGTGGGCGGAGAATGGCATATCCGCCTGCTTAAAGCATAGCATATATTAATTCTCCGGAAAACTCGCGGCGTCAATGGCCGCACAGCCGTGTCCGCCCTGAATGAAAACGGCGGGTATCATTGATACCCGCCGCATTGACAAACGCAATTCCGCTAATTTTTTCTGCGCCGCTTGAAAAACGGTTTTCTGTTGAAATTCCTGCGCCGCGGAGCGCCGCCACCGCCACCGGCCGCGCCAAACTCCTGGCTCCGGGCGAACCGGCGCATGTTAAAGCGTTCGCGCAGCGGCCTGATCGCGAACCGCTCGGCCGACAGCGCCAGCAGCCCGGCCAGACCCGCCAGCGCCACCAGCAGCCCGCGCCAGAACCAAGGTTCGGTATATTTAAAGAAGATCTCGTGCTTTCCCGCCGGCGCGGATACCGCAGGGAAATGGCCCGGCCCGGCTTTCAGCGAGCAGGGTTTGCCGTCTATAAACGGCCTGTAGCCGGGCAGGTTCGGCACATTGACCGACACTACAGCCGGCGCGCTTAACTCCGCCCGCACTTTTACGCCGGCCGGAGAAAACTCGCTTGCCAGAGGCAATACCTCCGCCACTCCCGCGATCTTGGGATCAAGCCGTATCGCGCCCGGTCCGCCCGTTTCGGCGAACGCCATCGGCATGGAACCGGAAACCTCGTAAATAACGCGCCGGCCGTCCGAATACCGTTCCACGATGCCGTCCGCGCCCAGAATTTCCGCATACCAGTCCACATCCGGCTGATTGACTATGAACCAGCGCACTCCCGCCCGCCTAAACGACCGCAGCACCTCGTCCACCGGGAAATATCTGTTAAACACCATGCCGCTTTCCCCGAACCAGGGCAGCGCGGCCATATAGCCCGGCGTGCTCGCAATACTGCCGGAAACATTGTTCAGGCCCCACAGCGTGGCATAATCAAACCCCGCCAGATGCTGGGTATAACCGTCCGCTATGCTGGCGGGATAGGCGAACGCAACAAACCGGCCTTCGGTCAATTTGTTTTTCAGCGGCTCGAATAAAGGCAGGTCCTCCGAGCACGGAAAGAAGGTGCGGGACGGCAGCCCCGAAAAAATTATGAACGAAATGCCCAGATTCAGCGCGACGGCGTAAAACACCACCCGCCGCATTTCAATCTGCCCGAACCGGTAGGACACCCGCCGCGCCAGATGCAGCATCCCCAGCGAAGCGGCGGCTATGATGAAAGCGTCCGCAAAAAGCAGCAGCTTAAACCCGTGATGCGCGTTCTTTAAAAACGGAAGATAATAAAGAATCCTGTCAATCACGCCGAAACTGAGCAGAAGCATCACTCCCGCCGCGATCAGAACCGGCCGCAGCCAGACTTCGTGTTTTGTCCGGTCCATATCGCGCGCCAGCCCGACCAGCCCGATAATCACGCCGTAACCCGCGAAACAAAAAAACGGCAGCAGGTAATAAAAAGAGCCCGGTTGGTTTGTAAACATGCGCAGGGCGCGCTCCATTATGCCCGATTTAAACACATCGGACGAAAACGGGAACAACAAGCCCCACAGCCATAAAAGCGGATTGTTGGCGCCCTCGGCGAACAATTCATAAGACACGACGGTCTGCTCCACAGTCTGCATTGAATACTGCAGCAGCGGCAGCCACAGCGGCAGCGCCAGCGCCGCCGTGAAACCCAGCGAAATGAAATAATACCAGCGGCCGGCCTTGAACAGGCTCGGGCTGACCCGGATATCCGCCCGGTTCAGATAAAGCAGGGTGAACAGCGCCTCGGCAAACACCGCGTACAGGACGAAGATCGCCGAGCCCGAATACGCGAAAAACACCCTTGCCGCCAGCAGCCATGCCATGTTGCCGTAGGACGGCTTGTCCACCAGCCTGCCGGCCGTGAACAGCAGCCACGGAAACCACGCCGCGGCCGCGGCGAACTGCCAGCCCCACGAGCAGCCCAGAAAAACGGCGAACCCCGTTATCGGCCAGGCGGTCGCGCCGAAAAACGCGGTATAGTCGGGCAGACGGCAGATGCGCTTGAGAAAATAAAACATTCCAAGCGCCCCTATGAGAAGATGCAGCACCATGTAAATATCCACCGACGCGAAATACCCGCCGGTTACAAACAGGCTCAGGAACACCGATATATAGGTTAGCGGATAAAGCGCACCCCAAATTCCGGCCACCAGAAACGGCGTGCCCATGAACTGATGATAGTTTATGAATGGAAGCTGCCCCTTCATCAGTGAATCGAACGCGAACACCATGTTGGGCAGGAACACCGCCCGGTTCTCGCCTTCAAGAAAATAGTACGGGCGCAACAGCTCCAGAAACACGAAAAACAAATACACGAGAATGACTGTGCCGAGCGGGTAACTGTGTTCCCTCACCCAGGCACGGAATTTTTCAGACACCATGATGGCTGCTCCAGAATTTCAGCCCGCCGCAGGCGGGCCTAAAGTTAACAAACGATACCGGCAACGCCGCGCGCGCCCTCCGCGCAGACATCACATCCGGCGGGTTTCAAACCGCCCGGCTAAATCACGAATACAGGTTCTCGCCGCTATGCCCGGCGGTTTCTTTAAGGAAAACCGACAGCACGTCTTCCGGCCTGAGCCCCGGTATGTTCTTGCCGCTGCGCACGCGCACGGTAACGGTATTTTCCCCGGCCTCTTTCGGGCCGATTATAAGCAGATACGGCACTTTCTTCAGATGCGCTTCGCGGATCTTCAGGCCGAGCTTTTCATTGCGGTCATCCAGCTCGACCCGTATGCCTGCCTGACGGAACCGGTCCGCCAGCGCGGCCGCGCAGCCGTCCTGCTCCGAGGTAAGCGTAAGCACTTTCGCCTGCACCGGCGCCAGCCACAGCGGAAACCAGCCCGCGTAATGCTCGATCAGAATGCCGAAAAACCGCTCCAGCGAACCGAGCAGCGCGCGGTGGATCATGTAAGGCCGGTGGTCATGCCCGTCGCTTCCGACGTAGGACAGCTCAAACCGTTCCGACATGTTGAAATCGAACTGGATCGTGCCCAGCTGCCACTGCCGCCCGATCGCGTCCTTCACTTTAAGGTCTATTTTCGGGCCATAAAACGCGCCGCCGCCCTCGTCCAGCTCATACGGCACCCGTTCGCTTTCCAGCGCGGCTTTCAGCGACTCCGTGGCTTTTGCCCAGCGTTCGGGCTCGCCAACAGCGTCTGCGGGCATCGTGGCCAGATAGGCCGCTATATCCGAGAAACCGAACGCGCGCAGTATGTGCAGGCAGAAACCAAGCGTCCGCGCCACTTCTTTCTCCATCTGTTCCGGCGTGCAGAAAATATGCGCGTCGTCCTGCGTGAAACCGCGCACCCGCATAAGGCCGTGCAGCACTCCGGCCTTTTCATAGCGGTACACGGTGCCGAGTTCGGCCCATCTTAAAGGCAGTTCCCGGTACGAGCGTTTATGCGTCTTGTAAACCTGAATGTGGAACGGGCAGTTCATCGGCTTGGCGAAATACTCCTCGCCGTCAATATCCATCGGTGCGTACATGTTATCTTTGTAAAATCCCAGATGGCCCGACGTTTCCCATAACGCCGCACGCCCGATATGCGGGGTAAACAGAAATTCGTAACCGGCTTTGGCGTGCTCGGCGCGCCAGAAATCCTCCACAATAATGCGCATCCGCGCGCCTTTGGGATGCCAGTGCACCAGTCCCGCGCCCACGCTTTCATGCACGCTGAACAGGTCCATCTCCCTGCCGATTTTGCGGTGGTCGCGCCGGGCCGCCTCCTCCTGCCGCAGGATATGCGCGTCAAGCTCGTCTTTCGTTTTGAACGCCAGCCCGTAAATGCGCTGGAGCATGGGGCGTTTCTCGTCGCCGCGCCAGTACGCGCCGGCCACATGGGTCAGCTTGAAATGCTTGATGCGCCCCGTGTCAGGCACATGAGGCCCGCGGCACAGGTCGGTAAACCCGCCGTTTTCATAATAGGAAGCGGTATCTCCGGGCAGATTCTCGATCAGTTCCACCTTGTATTTTTCTCCGCGCCCCTGAAAAAACGTTATCGCTTCCGCCTTGCTATGCAGGGAGCACACGAACGGCTGTCCTGCTTTCACGATCTCCTTCATTTTTGCCTCTATGGCGGGCAAATCTTCCGGCGTGAATTTATGTTCGCTGTCAAAATCGTAATAAAACCCGTTTTCTATAGCGGGCCCGATGCCCAGTTTGGTGCCGGGGAAAAGCTCGGTGACCGCCTGCGCCAGAACGTGCGCGGCGGAATGCCGCATCGTTTCTATGAAGTTATCCTGCGCGGTCTGCAAGCTCATGGCTTTTCTCCTTGCCTCAGCATGAAAAATATATACATAATTAAGTATATCAAATTAGCCGGACCCATGTATCGGACCAAAAAAAGGAGCTTCCATGCAGCCTGACAAACGACTCTTTGCGACCGCGCTTCTGACTCTATCCGCCTTGCTGTATACGACGGGCTGCATGCCCAGGCTCGCGGTAAAACCCGCGCCGGCCCAGCCTGCTGCCGCTGTCATTTCCACCGACACCCTCAAGTACGGCGCGCGGGAAGTTTTCACCGGAGTCTGCGAAAAAGTTTACGATGGCGACACCATTCTCGTCCGCGGCGACGGCCGGGAAGAAAAAATACGCTTTTACGGAATAGACACACCCGAATCCCGCCAGGATTACGGCCCGGCCGCCAAACAGTTCACTTCCGACATGGTTTACGGCAAAAGGATCACGGTTTACGGGTTCGGCAAGGAATATTACGGCCGCACGCTCGGCATTATCGAGGTGGAAGGCAGGGACCTTAATCTGGAACTGGTCAAAGCCGGGCTGGCCTGGCACTATAAACAGTATTCCAGCGATCCCGCTCTCGCCGCCGCCGAAACTGCGGCTCGGCAGGCGAAGCTGGGCCTCTGGTGCGACGGCGCGCCGCAGGCTCCGTGGGACTGGCGCAGACACCAGCGCAAAAAATCAGTCTCCGGCGGGCGCGGCCAGCCGGCGGAATAAACCCGCTCTCTGATGAAACTCCCCCCGGCTGTACCATTGGCCTGCCGGTTGTTATTACGCTTTACCGGCAAGCCGGGGGGGTTCGGTCAAAACTTCGTTTGCCCTGCTTGCGCAGTATTGCCTATTCCGTTCCCCTGCCTGAGCTGTGCCATGCCGGCAATCATTATGCCGTGCTGGCCGGCGGCCGGGTTTTTGCGAGCGGAATTTATAAAAAGCCCAGCCGGCCGGCGGGGCTTTTTATCGTTATATTAGCGTTTACTCCCGCCGGAAAATGGCGCACCCGCGCGGAACCGGGGTTTCATTTGTCAGGACATAAAAAAACGAAGCTTGGCCGGAACAAACACCGGAACAAGCCTCGTCGAAAAATGGTGCCCAGTATAGGATTTGAACCTATGACCTTTCCCATGTCAAGGGAACGCGCTACCACTGCGCCAACTGGGCCGGATGTATCCTTATTATAACACATTTGCGATAAATCTGTCATGCGGCCGTGCTGGCAAAACGGTCATCCGCGGTCCGGGGCTTCATGTTTTCAGCAGCGCAGTTCCGAACGGCCGCGTTTCGGAAATCTCACGACCCGGCGGCGACTACGGAAAACGGCGCGTCCTTGCCATGTCAAATTCCCCTGCCGGAAATTCCTGTTTGATATTTTCCCGGCGCCAGTTCTTGAAAAACGTCAGAACTCCTCATGTGTACGGTGGTGTTTGTTCCACATCAGGCCCATGAAAACGATGGACAGCGCGCAGGAACCGAGCAGGATCACAAACCCGCCCGTCCAGCCGAACGCGTCAACGGCGCGGCCTATACCCAGCTCGGCTACAGTGGCCCCGCCGAGATAGCCGAACAGGCCGGTGAAACCGGCCGCGGTTCCGGCCGCTTTTTTTGGCACCAGATCAACAGCGGCCACACCGATAAGCATTACCGGACCGTAAATAAGAAACCCGATGACAAACAGCAGTCCGCAGTCAATCCACGGCCTGCCCGCCGGATTAACCCAGTACCCGATGACAGCCAGCGTCACAATCAGCATATAGACCACCGAAACGGGGCCGCGCCGGCCGCTGAAATACCTGTCGCTTGCCCAGCCCGCGAGCAGCGTGCCGGGAATGCCGGCCGTTTCAAACACCATCACCTGCCAGCCGGTCATGGCGTGAGTCGCGCACTTCACGGCGGTAAGATAGGTAGGCGCCCAGTTCACCACGCCGTACCGCACCACATAAACGAACACGTTGGCGAAAGCCAGAACCCACAGCCATTTGTTGCATAGCACAAAACGCGTAAAAATTTCTTTCGCGCCAAGTTCCTTTTCGGGATCGTCCACCCCGGTGTCCGGGCGGTCGTTGCTGAACTCCTCGACAGGCGGCAGGCCCTCGGACTGAGGCGTGTCGCGCAGAAATGCAATTATCCCTGCGCCCAGCACGACGGCTATCATGCCCGGCACATAGAACACGCTTTTCCACGACACGAACATGAGCACCGCCAGCGTCGCTATCTGCCCGGTTATGCCTCCGCCGACGTTATGCGCCAGATTCCAGACGGCGAATTTCGTGCCGCGTTCCCTGTCGGAAAACCAGTGGGTGAGCGTGCGCGCGCACGGCGCCCAGCCCATGCCCTGCGCCCAGCCGTTGACGAACCACAGGCACACCATGGCGAACATCGAAGGCATAAACCCGAACGCCAGATTAACGAGGCCCGACAGGATCAGGCCCGTCGCCATGAAATAGCGCGGGTTCGACCGGTCAGATACATTGCCCATCAGGAATTTGCTTATGCCGTAGGCGACGGTCAGCGCGGTTGCTATAAGACCCACGTCGCCTTTGCTCAGGCCCCATTCCGAAATAAGGTAGGGCTTGGCAAACGAAAAATTCTGCCGCACTATATAAAAACCCGCGTAGCCCGCGAAAATGGTGGACATCACCTGCAGGCGCATGGCTTTATAGCGCGCGGGCACTTCCTCGGCCGGAATGCGCGGCCTGAACGGGGCCGGCCTATACAGCGCAAGCAGTTTCTGAAGCATAAATCAGCGCAGGCCTTTGGCTTTAAGATGAGCGACAAGTCCGGCGGGATCGTCGGTAATGATGGCATCAACGCCGTATTTTATCAGCAGATCCCAGCCGGCGGGTTCGTTTACTGTCCACGGCGCCACCTGCACGCCGGCGGCGTGCAGGTCAACGATATCGGCGGGTGTTATCCAGCCGGCATCGGGACTTATTATCTCCGCGCCGATGGCTTTCGCCACCGCCGCGAAAGGCAGATTGTTCCCGTCGGTGAGCATGGCCGTGCGGA
Source organism: Elusimicrobiaceae bacterium (assembly GCA_028700325.1). NCBI lineage: Bacteria > Pseudomonadati > Elusimicrobiota > Elusimicrobia > Elusimicrobiales > Elusimicrobiaceae > Elusimicrobiaceae bacterium. The sequence continues at coordinate 24,535 of JAQVSV010000022.1, forward strand.
TGCGCGGCTCCAGTTTTTTCATGGCAAGCAGCGTGCGCTTGTCAAACGACTGAAGTATAACGCGGTCCTCATAACCGTACCGCCGGACCAGCGCCAGCACCAGCGCGGCGAAACTTTCCGGCGAGGGCGTCAGTTCCGGCTCGCCGGGCGAAATTTTGGTTTCTATATTGAACCGGACCCGCGCGGCGGCCGGATAGGTGGAGGTTTTCACCAGTTCGAAAAGTTCCTCCAGCGCGGGTATTTTTTCACCCGGCCGGCTCGCCTGCCCGGGAAAAAGCGGATTGGGCAGAGAGCCGCAGTCATACCGTTTCACCTGCTCCAGCGTCAACGAGCGAAAAGGCATTTCCGGCTCCGGTTTTTCCCCGCCGGGGCCCAGACACCGCTCCGGGTTTATGTAACTGTCATGGGCAAGCACGATGGCATTGTCTTTCGTCACCTGCATATCCGTTTCCAAAACATCAACACCCAGCCGCAGGGCTTCATTGAACGCGGCGAGCGTGTTTTCCGGCATGACCGCGCGACAGCCGCGGTGCCCCTGCACGTCAATTCGCGGCGCGACTGCGGCAAGCGCGGAAGCTGACAGCGAAAGGGAAAAAAACATTACAGACAATTTACGGTTCAGAACTCCTCCTCGTGAAAACCGGTGCGTACACTGCAGGTTACAATCTATAAAATTACCCGTCCGGCAACAATAGCGGCCTGAGCCGGAAAAATTCCATCCCGTCCGGACAGTGTTCAACCCGCACTGACGCCGGCGTGGGTGCCCTTCCGGCACGTTTTCATATTTAAATGACGGCGGGCCGGTCTGAAATACCGGCCCGCCGTTTTCATAAATTCCGCTCACAAAAACCCCGCGCCGGCCGGCACGGCATAATGATTGCCGGCATGGCTCAAGCAGGTGAATGGAGTGTGTATCGCCGCCGGCGAAGCTAACGACCGGTTATGCAAAACGAAAACCCCGGCGCAAACCGGGGGCGGGTTATCCAACCGCGATCGCCATCCGGGGGATATCGGCCGGGCGGGCATATGCCCGCCCGGCCCTGCACTGACAAACAGCGCGCGCCCGGCGCCTTCAACATGCAGCTTCGCGCAAAAACATCACTCATAGCGCAGCGCCTCCACCGGGTCGAGCGCGGCGGCGCGTGACGCGGGCCACATCCCGAATGAAATTCCGATCGCGCTGGAAAAAACAAACGCGAACAGCACCGTGCCGAGCTTGAGCACCGGCGGCACTTTTATCACCAGAAACATTATCCACGCCGCGCCCAGCCCGAACCCCACCCCCAGTGCGCCGCCGAACACGCACAGCACTACCGACTCGATAAGAAACTGGCTCAGGATATCCACGCTCCGCGCGCCCAGCGCCTTGCGCAGCCCTATTTCCCGTGTGCGCTCGGTGACGCTCACCAGCATTATGTTCATAATGCCAATCCCGCCGACCAGAAGCGAAATTCCCGCGATCGCGTAAATAACCAGCGAAAATTTTCCGAACATGCTTTGAAATTTCTTCAGCTGGCCCGCCATGGTTTCCACGACAAACACGTCTTCCTCGCTTTCCGCCCTGGCCGGATGGGTTTTTCGCAAAGCCAGAATCATCTCTTTTCTGGCCTCGCGCACCTGTTCGGGCGACGCCGCCTGCGCTTCCAGATACTGAAACGTGTTCTGCCCGAACACCCGTTTAATCACGGTGCGGAACGGAATCTTTATCACAGGATTGCCGCCGAAAATCTTTTCCGCCTGACTGTCTTCAAACACGCCGCAAACCCGGAACCCGGTTCCGTTGATCCGGATATCCCGATCCATCGCATCGCCTTTCTCGAACAGTTTTTTAGCGGCGGTTTCGTTGATGACGGCCAGCCGGTCCTGCCGAAGCTCCTCTTCCGCGGTGAACATCCGGCCGGACAGTATTTTGCTGTCGCCGGCTTTGGGCTTTGCGCCGGGAACGGCTCCGTCATCGCCCACGATATAGGAATCCACAACCTTTTTCCCCGCCGTCACCTTGAGCTGGGACTTGACACCCGGCTTGACCGTTTCGACACTGGGGCAATTTTCCTTTACCAGCATCACATCTTCCATCGTGAATTTCACCGGCTTGGCCCACGACTCCGGCCGCGCCCACAGACTGCTCGCGTCCATCCCGCCGGTAGAATTGATTATGCTGCGCATGAACCCGTCGCTTATCGTCATGAGCGAAATAACCGCGCCCACTCCTATAAACATGCCAAGCACCGTCAGCGCGCTGCGCATTTTATTGTTCATTATCGAAATGAACGCCACTTTCAGCTGTTCCCTAAGCTCGCCGAACGAAAACCCCCACCGCGCGCGCGGAAGCGCCGGTCTGCTTTCTCCGCCCGCCGCCGAAGCGGGCCGGACAGCCTCGTCCGCCACTATCTCTCCGTCTTTCATCCGCACCACCCGGTGCGCCTGCGCGGCCACTTCCGGATCATGCGTGACCATCACGATAGTAAGGCCCTGCCCGCTCAGTTCCCGGAACAGCTCCATCACCTCGCCGCGCGATTTGGCATCAAGGTTTCCGGTCGGCTCGTCGGCGAACAGCACCAGCGGATTATTCGACAGCGCCCGCGCTATGGCCACGCGCTGCCGCTGCCCGCCTGACAGTTCGTTGGATTTATGGTCCGCCCGGTCTGCCAGG